>JAAYAS010000327.1 GCA_012719255.1 Microbacteriaceae bacterium
GTCTGCCGAAGCAGATGGCGCTGGAGCTCTTCAAGCCGTTCGTCATCAAGCGTCTGATCGACCTGTCGCACGCGCAGAACGTGAAGGCAGCGAAGCGGATGGTTGAGCGTGCGCGTTCCGAGGTTTGGGACGTGCTCGAGGAGATCATTCGCGAGCGTCCGGTGCTGCTGAACCGTGCCCCAACGCTGCACCGCCTCGGAATTCAGGCGTTCGAGCCGCAGCTCGTCGAGGGGAAGGCCATCCAGCTGCACCCGCTCGCGTGCGCGGCGTTCAACGCCGACTTCGACGGCGACCAGATGGCCGTGCACCTGCCCCTGTCGGTCGAGGCCCAGGCCGAGGCGCGCATCCTCATGCTCGCCTCGAACAACATCCTCAAGCCGTCGGACGGCCGCCCGGTGACCCTGCCCTCGCAGGACATGGTCGCGGGCCTCTACCACCTGACGTTCCTGCAGGAGGACGCCGTCGGCGCCGGCCGCTCGTTCTCGTCGGTCGCCGAGGCGATCATGGCGAGCGACGAGGGCAGCCTGCACCTCAACGCGCCCATCACCATCCGCATCGAGAACCCCGTGTTCCTGCCCGGTCAGGAGCCCGAGGGCGTCGTGTCGGGCGAGCCCGCGAACCTGCGCACCACCCTCGGCCGCGCGATGTTCAACGAGCTGCTGCCCGACGACTACCCGTTCCTCGACGAGAACATGACCAAGGGCCGCCTGTCGGGCGTGGTCAACTACCTCGCCGAGCGTTACGACAAGGACGTGGTCGCCGCCACCCTCGACGCGATCAAGGACGCCGGCTTCTACTGGGCCACCCGCTCGGGCATCTCGCTGTCGATCGACGACGTCGTGACGCCGAGCACCAAGGCCGGCATCGTGGCGAAGACCGAGGAGCAGGTCGCCCAGCTGCGCGACGACTACGCGACCGGTCTCATCTCGCAGGACGAGTACCGCGAGAAGACGATCGCGCTGTGGGAGGACGCCACCGAGCGCGTCGCGGAGGACACGAAGAACGAGTTCCCCGAGACCAACTCGATCCACCGCATGGTGACCGCCGGCGCGAACGGCAACTGGCTGCAGATCCGCCAGGTCGCCGGTATGCGCGGCATCGTGGCGAACCCGAAGGGCGAGAAGATCGCCCGTCCGATCATCCACTCGTACCGCGAGGGCCTCACGGTGCTCGAGTACTTCTCGTCGACGCACGGCGCCCGCAAGGGTCTCGCCGACACGGCGCTGAAGACCGCCGACTCGGGCTACCTCACCCGTCGTCTCGTCGACGTCTCGCAGGACGTCATCATCCGCGAGGCCGACTGCGGCACCCGCAAGGGCCTCGTGCTGCCGATCGCGCAGACCGACGCGACCGGCGAGGTCGTCCTCGCCGACAACGTCGAGAACTCGGTGTACGCCCGCACGCTCGCCGTCGACGTCGTCGCGGCCGACGGCACCGTGCTCGGCCAGGCCGGCGACGCGGTGGGCGACGTGCTCATCGAGCAGTTCCTGCAGGCCGGCATCACCGACGTGCGCGTGCGCTCGGTGCTCACCTGCGAGTCGCAGGTCGGCGTCTGCGCGAAGTGCTACGGCCGCTCGATGGCCGCCTCGAAGCTCGCCGACCTCGGCGAGGCCGTGGGCATCATCGCGGCCCAGTCGATCGGCGAGCCCGGCACCCAGCTGACGATGCGCACCTTCCACACCGGCGGTGTGGCCGGCGCGACCGACATCACGCAGGGTCTGCCGCGCGTGCAGGAGCTCTTCGAGGCGCGCACCCCGAAGGGCGCCGCGCCGCTCGCGAAGAGCGCCGGCACCGTCGAGATCCAGGACACCGAGAAGCAGCGCCGGATCATCCTCACCCCCGACAACAAGGACGACGAGCCGATCACCTACCCGGTGACCAAGCGCGCCGAGCTCCTCGTCGAGGACGGCCAGCACGTCGACTCGGGCCAGCAGCTCGTCGAGGGCCCGCTCGACCCGAAGGACGTGCTCGAGGTCATCGGCACGGGCGCCGTGCAGAAGTACCTCGTGCAGGGCGTGCAGGACGTCTACAACAGCCAGGGCGTGCCGATCCACGACAAGCACATCGAGGTCATCGTCCGCCAGATGCTCCGCAAGGTGACGGTGAACGAGTCGGGCGAGACCGACATGCTCCCCGGCGAGCTCGTCGACCGCCAGCGCTTCCAGGCGCAGAACCGCCTGGCCGTGCAGGAGGGCCGCAAGCCCGCGACCGCCCGCCCCGAGGTCATGGGTATCACCAAGGCCTCGCTCGCGACCGAGTCGTGGCTGTCGGCCGCCTCGTTCCAGGAGACGACCCGCGTGCTCACGCAGGCCGCCATGGAGCAGAAGGTCGACCCGCTCGTCGGTCTCAAGGAGAACGTCATCATCGGTCGTCTCATCACCGCCGGCACCGGTCTGCCCGAGTACGGCGAGCAGCTCGTCGAGCCCACGGAGGAGGCGCGCGCCGAGCGCTACCCCTACCAGGCCGCCGACCAGCTCGGCTACGAGCACGACCTGTCGTTCGCCGACTTCGACGCGTTCGGCTCGGACGCCGACTTCGGCATCACCTTCGACTAGTCGCGCAGCACCGCCCGCGGGGGCCGCTCCAACCGGAGCGGCCCCCGCGGCCGTTTCCCGGGATGCGGCGGGGCGCGAGCGGGTGCGGAGGCGCGGGGCGCGCATCCGAGAAGCCTGCAAACCGCGCGGCGCGCGGCCCGGCGCCCTCGGGATGCGCGCGCATCCTCCTACTCTGAGGCTATGAGCGAGACCAACCGTCCCCACTCGCAGCCGTTCGACGACGGCCCGCGCCCCGCCGACGACGAGACCGCGCGCGTGTTCGCCGCCGGATCCGACGGCACCGCCGAGCAGCACGACGCCGAGCGCGGGGATGCGGCCGTCGACCCGGCCGCGCAGGCCGCCGACGCCGAGGCCGCCGCCTCGGGCTCGGCCGCGGCGCGCGGCGACGCGCCCCTCGACCGCGGCGACGACGAGACGCGCTTCGCCGAGGAGCCGGTCGGCGCCGACCACGACGACGCCCGCCTCAACGAGGCGCTCGAGCGCTCCCGCACGATCCCGCTCGACGGCGCCATCGAGGTCGACGAGCCGAACCCCTACACGTCCGAGCCCGCGCCGGCCGGCGCCGCCGACGAGCGGCCGCTCGACGAGAGCGAAGTGCTCGACCGCGACCGCGCGGAGGGCGCGGAGGCCGAGACGCACCTCGCCGGCGCCACCGCCGGCGCGGCCGCGGCGGGCTCGACCGCCGCCGACCCCGCCGATCGCGCGGTGCGGGTCGACGACGCCGACGCCCCGACTCCGCTCGCGAGCGGCTCGACCGCCGGCGACGGCGCCGAGGCCCCCGTGCGCGACGACGCCGACGAGCTCGCCCACGGCGCGACCGAGCGCGACCGACGCGACGACGACGGCGAGGTGTTCGCGCCGCTCGGCATCAGCAGCTCGGAGGGCCTGCTCGTGCGGCCCGACAAGCGCAGCAACCGCGGCTTCGGCCTCATCATGACCATCGTCGCGACGCTCGTGTTCGCCGCCGGGTTCGCGGCGCTCTTCGCCGCCGCCCGCTGGTTCTTCACGCCCGGCACCGACTTCGTCGCGACCGCGCTCGAGTTCGTCGTCACCGCGCCGTTCATCGTCGCGGTCGTCGTGTTCCTGCTCGTGCTGCTCGTGTGGACGCTGCTCGCGAACCGCGCCCGCTGGTGGAGCTTCGTGCTCGGCGGCCTGATCCTCGGCGCCGTCGCCGCCGCCGGCCACTACCTCGGCATCGGCGTGCAGCACTGGCTCGCCGAGGGGGAGTGGTCGAACCGGGTGATCCTCGACGCGCTGCGCGCGCCCGAGTACCTGCCCGGCGCGCTCATCGCCTTCATCCTCGCCCGCGAGGTCGCCACCTGGGTGGGCGGCATCACCGCGCTGCGCGGCCGCAAGCTCACCCGCCTCAACGCCGCCGACCTCGAGGAGTACGAGCGCCGGCGCGCCGAGGAGCGCGCCGCGAGCGGCGTCGTCGAGACCGAGGCGACCGGCAAGCGCGGGCGCACGCGCAAGTAGTCGGGCGGCGGGGTCCTTCGACGGGCTCAGGGGCCTGCGGCGGGCGCGGGCGCCTGCGGCGGCGCGGATGCGCGCTTGACCGGTTTCGGGGTGCTCGTTAGGATGTTCTGGTGCGCCGATCTCGGCGTGCCTGAAACGCATGCGGTTTCCGCTTTCCTGCGGAGCCGTGGAGGCAAGCGCCGCGGATCACCATCCGCGTCCGCGGGCGCTTCACCAACCAGCGATACCCACCCTTCGTCGTATTGCCGGTCGGTCGAGGGCACGAATGCCCGAGAGGCTGCCACTCGCAGCCGTTCGCGAAGCAATACAACACCAAGGAGAACAACCCAGTGCCAACCATCCAGCAGTTGGTCCGAAAGGGCCGCAAGCCCAAGGCGACCCGCTCGGACTCGCCCGCCCTCAAGGGCAACCCGATGCAGCGCGGCGTGTGCACCCGTGTGTACACCACCACCCCCAAGAAGCCGAACTCGGCGCTCCGCAAGGTCGCGCGCGTGAAGCTCTCGAACGGCACCGAGGTCACCGCCTACATCCCGGGCGAGGGCCACAACCTGCAGGAGCAC
>JAAYAS010000041.1 GCA_012719255.1 Microbacteriaceae bacterium
CCTTCGCCATCGCGAGGTAGGTCTTGCCGGTGCCGGCCGGGCCGATGCCGAAGGTGATGGTGTGCTGCTCGATCGCGTCGACGTACGACTTCTGGCCGAGCGTCTTCGGCCGGATGGTGCGGCCGCGCGACGAGACGATCGCCTCGCCGAGCACCTGCGCCGGCGGCGGCGCGCCCGGCGTCGACAGCAGCCGCTGGCTGCGCTCGACCTCGTCGGGCTCGACGTCGACGCCGCGCTGGGCGAGGTCGGCGATCTCGCGCACGAGCGCCTCGGCCGCCGCCACGTCGCCCCGCTCGCCCGAGAAGGTGAGCTCGTTGCCGCGGGCGAGCACGCGCACCCGCGGGTGCTCGCGCTCGACGGTCTTCAGCAGTCGGTCGCCGGGGCCGAGCAGCCGCACCATCGAGACGCCCTCGACGGCGACGGTGCGCTCGACGAACTCGCCGGTCGCGGGGTCGGGGATGCTGCGCTCCACCCCGTCGGCGGGGGGCTCGGATGCTCGGGGCTCAGGCAAGTCGCGATTCCTCGAGACCCCCGGCGAGCACGTGCGCGTGCACGTGGAAGACGGTCTGGCCGGCGCCGGCGCCGGTGTTGAAGATGAGGCGGAACTCGCCGCCCGCCTCGGCCTCGGCGATGCGCTTCGCCGTGGCGACGACGTGGGCGAGCAGCGCCGGGTCGCCGGCGGCGAGCTCGGCGACGTCGGCGTACTGCGGGTCCTTCGGCACGACGAGCACGTGCACCGGCGCCTGCGGGGCGATGTCGCGCAGGGCGATGACGAGGTCGTCCTCGTGGACGATCTCGGCGGGGATCTCGCGGTCGATGATGCGGGTGAACACGCTCGGCTCGGTCATGGCGTCGATTCTAGCGATGCGCCGCTCACCAGCGGCCGAGCCGCAGCTGCAGCGCGGCGAGCGCGGCCGGGCCCGCGGTGGAGGTGCGCAGCACGCTCGCGCCGAGCCGCACGCGCACGGCGCCCGCCCGCTCGAGCCCCTCGAGCTCGGCCGGGTCGATGCCGCCCTCGGGGCCGACGACGAGCACGAGGTCGTCGGCGTCGAGCGGCGCGTCGCGCAGCGGCACCTCGCCGCCGGGGTCGAGCACGAGCAGCTTCGCGCCGGGCACCGCCTCCGCGAGGGTGCGGGCGTCGTGGAGGGCGGCGACCCCGGGCAGTCGCGCGCGCAGCGACTGCTTCGTCGCCTCGCGCAC
Organism: Microbacteriaceae bacterium; assembly: GCA_012719255.1. GTDB lineage: Bacteria > Actinomycetota > Actinomycetes > Actinomycetales > Microbacteriaceae > Gulosibacter. The sequence goes on from JAAYAS010000041.1 coordinate 1,201, forward strand.
GATCGCCTGCCAGCGCGCCAGCTGCTTCTCGGCCTTCTCGCCGCGCCACTGCGCGATCGAGCGGCGCGCCTGCCAGGGCACGACGCCGTCGACGCCGAGCTCGACGGCGGCCTGCACGGCCTGCTCGTCGCGCCCGCCCTTCGCGAGCGCCTGGGCGAGGTGCAGCCGGGGGCTCGGCTCGGGCTCGACGACCGAGTCCTCGAGCGCGCGGGCGACGAACCGGCCGGGCGCGACCTCGGCGGCCTCGCACTCCACGCGCATCCCCCGGCCGTCGCCGAGGCGGATGCGCTCGCCGACGGCGAGTCGGGCGGCCTTCACGGCGTGGTGCGCCTCGTCGCCGGTGATCTCGACGAGCTCGCCGGCCCGCACCGGGCCGAGCGACTCGTCGAGGTAGGCGTGCGCCATCAGCGGGCGAACCGGTCGCGCATCCGCGAGAACAGGCCCTGCTTCTCGCGCGCGAGGGTCGGCTCGGCGGCGTCGCGGTCGCGGTCGGCGAACTCGCGCAGCAGCTCCTTCTGACGCGAGTCGAGCTTCGTCGGGGTGACGACCTGCAGGGTGACGTCGAGGTCGCCGCGGTGGGTCGAGTGCAGCCGGGTGATGCCGCGGCCGGCGACGGTGAGCACCTCGCCCGACTGCGCGCCCGCGGGGATCTCGATCTCGACGTCGCCGTCGAGGCCCGGCAACGTCGCGGTGGTGCCGAACACGGCGTCGACCATCGACACCTCGAGCAGGCACTTCAGGTCGTCGCCGTCGCGGCGGAACACCTCGTGCTCGCGCACGCGGATCTCGACGTAGACGTCGCCGTTCGGGCCGCCGGCGGGGCCGGCCTCGCCCTGGCCGCGCAGCTGCACGCGCAGGCCGGTGTCGACGCCGGCGGGGATGTCGACGGGGATGACGAGGTTCGCGCGCACCCGGCCCTGACCGTGGCAGCCCTCGCAGGCCTGCTCGATGATCGTGCCGTAGCCCTGGCAGGCGGTGCAGGGCGCGGTCGAGACGACCGGGCCGAGGATCGAGCGCACCTGCCGTCGCACCTCGCCCGAGCCGCCGCACTGGCCGCAGGTCGTCGGCGAGGTGCCGGGGGCGCAGCAGCTGCCCTGGCAGTCGTCGCAGACGACGGCGGTCGACACCTTGAGGTCGCGGTGCGTGCCGAACATCACCTCGCCGAGGTCGAGCTCGACGCGCACGAGCGCGTCCTGGCCGCGCTGGGCGCGCGAGCGGGGGCCGCGACCGCCGGCGGAGGCGCCGAAGAACGCCTCGAAGATGTCGCCGAAGCCGAAGCCGCCCTCGGCGGGGCCGGCGTCGTACTGCGCGCGGCGCTGCTGGTCGCCGAGGATGTCGTAGGCGGCGGTGACGCTCTTGAAGCGCTCGGCCGCCTCCTCGGAGGGGTTGACGTCGGGGTGCAGCTCGCGGGCGAGCTTGCGGTACGCCTTCTTGATCTCGTCCTGGGTCGCGTCGCGGCGGACGCCGAGCGTCTCGTAGTGGTCGGCCAAGTCGGGTGCGCTCCTTGCGGGTGCGGTCGGGGTGGATGGGTTCGGATGCGGTGCGGGCGCCGGGCGGTTCAGCCGCCGGGCTCCTCGAGTCCGCGGGAGAGGTAGCGGGCGACGGCGCGCACCGCGGCGATGTTGCGGGGGTAGTCCATGCGGGTGGGGCCGAGCAGGCCCACCCGGGCCTCGCCGCCGTCGGCGGTGTAGCCGGTGGCGACGATGCTCGTCTCCTCGAGCGGGGTGCCGTCGTGCTCGTGCCCGATCGACACGGCGACCTCGCGGTCGCGCACGTCGAGCTCGGCGAACAGCCGCAGCAGCACGACCTGCTCCTCGATCGCCTCGAGCACCGGGAGGATCGACGAGAAGTCGCCCTCGGTGCGGGCGAGGTTCGCGGCGCCGGCGATGACGAGCCGGTACTGCTTGTTCGCGAGCACCTGCTCGACGAGCGATTCGGCGATCGGCGCCGCGAGGTCGACGAGGTCGGGCTCGACGAGGCCGTCGAGGTCGCGCAGGAGCTCGGCGCCGTCCTGCAGGCGGATGCCGACGAGCCGCTCGTTGAGCCGCTCGCGGAGCCGCTCGACCGTCTCGTCGTCGAGCTCGCGGGGCAGCTCGGCGATGCGCTGCTCGACCCGGCCGGTGTCGGTGATCAGCACCGTGAGGGCGCGGCGCGGACCGAGCGGCACGAGCTCGATGCGGTGGATGTCGGCGCGCAGCAGCGACGGCAGGTGGCCGATCGCGACCTGCCGGGTGAGCTGCGCGAGGGTGCGCACCGAGCGGTCGAGCAGCAGCTCGGGCTCGTGCGTGCCGGCCATGAACTCCTCGATCGCGCGCCGCTGGGCGCCGGTGAGCGGCCGGATCTCGGCGAGCCGGTCGACGAACACCCGGTAGCCCGTGTCGGTGGGGATGCGGCCGGAGGAGGTGTGCGGGGCGGTGATGAGGTCGGCCTCCTCGAGCGCCGCCATGTCGTTGCGGATCGTCGCCGCCGACACGCCGAAGCCGTGCCGCTCGACGAGCCGCTTCGAGCCGACCGGCTCGCGCGTCGCCACGTAGTCGCCGACGATGGCGCGCAGCACCTCGAGGCTCCGCTCGCTCACCATGCCGGTCACCGTCCCTTCGCTCGTCGATCCGCGCGTCGCGCCGCTCCCCGCGGCGCCGGCCGATGCTGGCACTCCGGGGATCCGACTGCCAAGTGTACGCCGGGGGTCCGGCCCGCGGCGGCCGGTTCGGCGCTCGGGTCTACTCTGTCAGTGAACATCCCCGGATGCGGGCGCCCGGCGCCCGGGAAGGCGCAGCCCATGACGAACCCGCCCCTCGGCGACGGCCGGTCGCCCCGCGACGTCCCGCCGTCCCTGTACGGCCAGGCGTCCCCCTCCGGCCCGCCCGCGCCGACCGGCGCGAACCTCATGTGGGCGCACCTGCTCGGCCTCGTCGGCTGGCTCGCGGTGCTGATCTTCTGGCTCGTCACCCGCGAGAAGCACCCCGCCTACGACCGCGAGGGCAAGGAGGCGATGAACCTCATGCTCACCGTCGTCGTGCTCGCCGTCGGGCTCGGCGCGCTCTCGCTCATCCCGTTCGCCGTCATCCTCACGGTGCCGCTGCTGCTCGCCGTCGCGATCGGCCAGGTCGTCTTCTCGATCATCGCCGCGGTGCGCACGAACTCGCACGGCGGCTACCGCTACCCGATCGTCGTCCGGATGATCCCCTGAGCGGGCGCCCGCCCGCTCCCGCACCTCACGGAGGCCCCGCATGTCCGACCAGCACTTCCCGAACCACCAGGCTCCCCGGCAGCCGGCGGGCGACGAGCGCACGACCCTGATGTGGGCGCACCTGCTCAACATCGTCGGCATCCTCGGCCCGCTGCTGTTCTGGCTCGTCACCCGCGAGAAGGGCCCCGCCTACGACCGCGAGGGCAAGGAGGCGGTGAACTGGGCGATCACCGTGCTCGCCGCGAGCCTCGTCGCCTCGTTCGTCGGCTTCCTGCCGTTCCTCGGCTGGCTCGGCTCGCTGCTGTGGGCCGCCGTGTGGATCGTGAACATCGCGTTCGCCGTGCTCGGCGGCGTCGAGACGAGCCGCAAGGGCGGCTACAAGTACCCGTACACCTTCGGCTTCATCAAGTAGCGCCGGCGCGGCTCAGCTCAGCGCGCGCGCCACGACGTCGGCGAGCAGCCGCCCCCGCAGCGTGAGCACGACGCGGCCGCGCAGCGCCTCGCCGGCGTCGACGAGCCCGTCGGCGAGGCACTCGGCGACGCGCTCGGGATGCGGCAGCTCGGCCGTCGGCAGCCCCTCGCGCAGCCGCGTGCGCAGCAGCACCCGCTCGGCGTCGCGCTGCTCGCGGTCGAGCACCTCGCGGCCGTGCGCCGGCGAGACCCCCGCGGCGAGCCGGTCGGCGTAGGCGGCGGGGTGCTTCACGTTCCAGAAGCGGGTGCCGTCGACGTGGCTGTGCGCGCCGGGGCCGAAGCCCCACCAATCGGTGTCGTGCCAGTAGGCGAGGTTGTGCCGCGAGGGGTGCGCGCCGCCGCGCGACCAGTTCGACAGCTCGTACCACTCGAACCCGGCGGCGCCGAGCTCGGCGTCGGCGAGCTCGTACATGTCGGCCTGCAGATCGTCGTCGACGGCGGCGAGCTCGCCGCGGCGGATGCGCCGCGCGAGCGCCGTGCCCGGCTCGACGATGAGCGCGTACGCCGACACGTGCAGCGGCTCGAGCGCGATCGCCGCCTCGAGCGAGCGGCGCCAGTCGTCGAGCGACTCGCCCGGCGTGCCGTAGATGAGGTCGACCGAGGTCTCGAGCCCCGCCGCCTTCGCCGCCGCGACGACCTCGGGCACGCGCGCCGGGTCGTGGGTGCGGTCGAGCGCGGCGAGCACGTGCGGCACCGCCGACTGCATTCCGAAGCTCACCCGGGTGACCCCGCCCTCGCGGAGCGCCGCGAGCGAGCGGGCGTCGACGGTGTCGGGGTTCGCCTCGACCGTCACCTCCGCGCCCTCGGCGAGCCCGAACGTCGAGCGCAGCCGGTCGAGCACGCCGACGAGCGCCGCCGCCGGCAGCAGCGTCGGGGTGCCGCCGCCGAAGAACACCGTCGACAGCGGCGGCGGCCCGCCGGCGTCGTCGAGCACCCGCCGGGCGAGCGCGATCTCCTGCGCGAGCGCATCCGGGTACGAGGCGTGGGTGACGCCGCGCAGCTCGGTCGCGGTGTACGTGTTGAAGTCGCAGTACCCGCAGCGCACGGCGCAGAACGGGATGTGGACGTACGCGCCGAGCACCCGCTCGCCGACGCGGCCGCGCGACGCCTCGGGCAGCCGGCCGTCGGCGGGCGCGGCCTCGCCGTCGGGCAGCGGGCTAGGGGGCAACGCGGCCGTTCTGGTCGAAGGCGGCGGCGGTCGCCGGCATGAGGGCCTGCCACTCGCGCTCCATCGCCTCGGCGCACATCTCGATCTCGCGCTGCGGGAACGACGGGAAGTGCGAGTCGTCGCGCTTCGTGCGCAGCGAGAGGAAGTTCATCAGCGAGCGGGCGTTCATCGTCACGTACATCGACGAGTAGATGTTCAGCGGCAGCACCATGCGCGCGACCTCGCGCGCGACGCCGGCCTCGAGCATCCGCTCGTAAGCGGCGTAGGCCTCGGTGCTCGTGCGCCGGATCTCGGCCTCGACGAGATCGTGCTGCGCGTCGGTGCCGGGGTGGAACTCGTACTTGCCGGGGCGCCCCTCCTGCACGAGCATCCGGTCGCGGGCGGGCACGTGGAACACCGGGCGCAGCTGCCGGTAGCGTCCCGACTCCTCGTTGTAGCTCGCGATGCGGTGGCGCTGGAACTCGCGGAACACGAAGATCGGCGCCTGCACGTAGAACGTCATCGAGTTGTGCTCGAAGGGCGTGCCGTGGCGGTCGCGCATCAGGTAGTTGATGAGGCCGAGGTCGCGCTTGCCGAGGCCCTCGCCGTCGGTCTCCCGCTCTCCGGCCGCCTCGGCCCGGTCGAGGGTCTGCTCGCCGATCGTCGACACCCGGGCCGAGTAGAGCACATCGTGGTCGGAGGCCTGTGCGCGGACGAGCTCGACGGTCACATCGCTGCGGAAAACGGTTGCTTCGGTCACCCGGCCACCCTACCGGTCAGCGCCGGGCGCCGCGGTCGAGGTCGATCGCCGTGCGCATCGCCTTGCGCGCCCGCGGCGTGTCGCCGGAGGCCCGGTAGGCGAGCGCGAGGCGCGCCCAGCTGCGGTAGTCGTCGGGCGCCTCCTCGACGCCGCGCTTCCACTGCTCGAAGTCGGCGTCGGCGTCCTCGCGCACGTAGCGCCCGCTCGGCCGCTTCGGGAGCGTGTCCTCGGGGAGCTCGTCGGCGGCGGCCATCCGCTCGAGGATCGCGTTGCCGCGCTGCGTGAACTGCAGGTCGCGGATCACGACGATGACGCCGAGCACCGGGAACAGCAGCAGCACGACGCCCATCGCGATCGCGATCGGCGCGCCCGAGACGATGAACCCCCAGGCCATCTGGAAGACGACGACGAGGTAGAGGGCCGCGAGCAGCGTGATGAGGATGACCGCGATCTTCGCGTTCGGCCAGCGGCTCATGCGCGGGCCCCCGCCGGCGGGAGCAGCTCGTCGAGGCCGAGCAGCCCGTCGAGGCCGACCTCGAGGCCCTCGAGCCCCGTCACCGCGCGCAGCGCGAGCCGGATGCCCTCGACGTAGGCGTCCTGCGAGTACGTCTCGTGGCGGATGTTCAGCGACTCGCCGGTGCCGCCGAGCACGACCTGCTGGTCGGCGACGACGCCGCGCAGCCGCAGCGAGTGCACCGGGATGCCCTCGACCGTCTGGCCGCGGGCGGGCTGCTGCGCGTTCGGCGGGGCGAGCGCGGCGCCGCGGGCGGCGGCGATGCGCTCGGCGGTGCGCACCGCGGTGCCCGAGGGCGAGTCGACCTTCGCCTCGTGGTGGGCCTCGAGGATCTCGATCGAGTCGAAGAAGCGGCCGGCGATCTCGGCGAGCCGGGTCGCGACGACCGAGCCGACCGAGAAGTTCGGCACGACGAGCACGCCCCGGCCGGCGGGGATGCGGGCCTCGAGCTCGGCGAGGCGGGCGGCGTCCCAGCCGCTCGTGCCGACGACGACGTCGAGCCCGTGCTCGAGGGCGGCGTCGACGGCGCGCACCGAGGCGTCGTAGTTCGTGACGTCGATGAGCGCGTCGGCGCCGCGCAGCTCGTCGAGATCACTGCCGCTCGACAGCGCGGCGTGCAGCTCGAGGCCCTCGGTCTCGTCGATGATGCGGCGGATCAGCCCGCCCATGCGCCCGGTGGCGCCCGTGATCGCTACGGAGATCGTCATGCGCCCCAGCCTACCGAGGCGCGCGCCCCTCAGAGGTCGGGGTACCAGGTGCGCCCGGTGCGCTCGGCGGGCGCGAGGTGGCTCGCATCGCCGAAGATCACGAGCTCGGGCGGCCGCACCGAGCGGATGCGGAGCACCGTGAGCGCGCCGTGGAGCGTGCCGAAGGTGAGCCAGCGCCAGCTCGGCAGGTCGAGCACCGCGCGCACGAGCTCGCCGATGACGAAGTTGTGGGTGACGAGCAGCGTGTGCCGGTCGTCGCGCAGCCGCGTGAGCCAGGTCGCCTCGGCGTCGCGCATCTGCGCCTCGCCCGCCTCGATCGCCTCGTCGGTGACGCCCGAGAAGAAGCTCTCGTACACCGACGGCGCGCCCTCGCCCGAGGAGGGCACGCACTCGAACAGCAGGTTGCTCGGCTCGGCGGCCGGCCCCTGCGTGTAGGTGTCGATGATCGCGGCGGTCTCGGCGGCCCGGTCGAGCGGCGAGGTGTACGCCGCGTCGAACGGCACCTTCGCGAGCCGCGCCCCGATCGCGTGCGCCTGCGCGCGGCCGCGCTCCGAGAGCGGGCCGTCGGCGATGCCGTGCTCGGCGTCCTGCTGCTCGCCGTGGCGGACCAGGTAGAGGTAGTGGCTCACGGGAGTCGCTCCAGTTCGTCGAGGGCCTCGTCGCTGAGCGGCCCGATCGTCTCGATCGTCCGGCCCGGCTCCACGAGCATCGCCGCCAGCTCGCGAAGATCCTCCCCCGTGACACTGCGCAGCCGCTCCACGCTCGCGTCGAGATCGAGGAACTCGCCGAGGACGAGCTCGGCGCGGCCGAGCCGGTGCATCCGCGCGGCGTTCGACTCGAGGGCGAGCGCGCCGGCGCCGGCGCCCGCGCCGAGCGCGTCGTCGATCTCGTGCCGCTCGACGCCGTCGGCGGCGATGCGCTCGATCTCGGCGCGCACGACCCGCACCGCCTCGGCGGCCTTGTCGGGGCGGCAGCCGACGTAGACGCCCATGACGCCGGCGTCGGCGTGCGTGGCGCTGAACGAGAACACGCTGTAGACGAGGCCGCGCCGCTCGCGCACCTCCTGGAAGAGCCGCGACGACATGCCGCCGCCGAGGATGTGGTGGAGCATGCCGTTCGCCGAGCGGCGCCGGTCGGTCGCGGCGATGCCGTGCGAGCCGATGATGAGGTTCGTCTGCTCGAGCTCGCGCTCGACCCGCTCGAAGCGGCGCCGCGGCGTGCGTGCGTACGGGGTCGCGTGGCGGCGCGGATGCGGGGCGCCGGGGGCGTCGAGGTCCCAGCCGCCGCGGCGCAGACCCGCCTCGAGCAGCTCGCGGGCGGCGTCGTGGTCGACGCGGCCGGCGATCGCGACGACGAGGGTGTCGGGCCGGTAGTTCGCGCGGTAGAAGGCGTCGACCTGATCGCGGGTGGTCGCGAGGATCGACTCGCGCGTGCCGGCGATCGGCCGGCCGAGCGGGTGGCCGTCGAAGTGGGTGGCGTAGAAGCGCTCCCAGAGCACGTCGATCGGGTCGTCGCCGGCGCTCGCGATCTCCTCGAGGATGACGCCGCGCTCGGTCTCGAACTCGACCGGGTCGATGAGCGAGGAGGTGAGCATGTCGGCGAGCACCTCGATCGCCATCGGCAGGTCGTGGTCGCGCACGCGGGCGTGGTAGACGGTCTGCTCGCGCGAGGTCGCGGCGTTGAAGTCGCCGCCGACGCGGTCGAACTCGAGGGCGACCTCCCGCGCCGAGCGGGTCGGCGTGCCCTTGAACAGCAGGTGCTCGAGGAAGTGGCTCGAGCCGTACTCGGTCTCGGTCTCGTCGCGCGAGCCGAGGGGCACGAAGCAGCCGATCGCCGCGGATGCGGCGCCGGGCACGTCCTCGGTGATCAGCCGCACGCCGCTCGGCAGGATCGAACGCCGCAGCCGGGCGCCGCCGGCGACCTCGGCGTCGATCTCGGGCAGGTCGAGCGGGAGCTGGATGGGTGCAGACATATCCGCACCACCCTACCGGCCCCCGCGGCGCCGGGGCTCGGCCCGCGCACTCGGCGCGCGCTGAACCGGCCGTGCGAGGGTGGGGGCGATCCGACCGATCACCGCAACCCGATCCCAGGAGGAGACGCGATGACGACGCTGCCCCAGAACAATCCGTATGAACAGCTCCTGCCCGCCGCGCCGCTCGAGGTGCGCGCAGGCTCGTTCGCCGAGGGCGACCGGCTGCCCCTCGCCCACGTCGGCGCCTCGCACGGCGGCGAGGCGCTCTCGCCGGCGCTCGAATGGGATGCGGTCGAGGGCGCGAAGAGCTGGTCGGTCACCTGCTACGACCCCGATGCGCCGACGATGTCGGGCTTCTGGCACTGGGTGGTCTACAACCTGCCCGCCGACTGCACCTCGCTCGCCGAGGGCGTCGGCACCGGCGACCTCGCCGATCTGCCCGAGGGCGCGGCGCTCGGGTTCAACGAGGCGCTCGGCCGCGAGTTCATCGGCGCCGCTCCCCCGGCCGGCCACGGCCCGCACCGCTACTTCTTCACGGTGCAGGCGCTCGACGACGTGCTCGACCTCCCCGACGACCTCACCGCCGCCCGCGCGCACTTCATGATGCGCGAGCACGTGATCGCCCGCGGTCACGTGATGGCGACCTTCGAGCAGCCCGCCGAGGAGGCGTAGCCCGCGCCGCGCGCGAACGACGGAGCGCCCCGTCGATCCGAGGGGATCGGCGGGGCGCTCCGTCGTGCGGGGCGACCGCGGCGGCGACTACTGCTCGTCGTCGGCGGGCAGCTCGATGCCGGCCTCCTCGGCCGGCGCCTCGGCGCCGTCCTCGTCGAGCACGGGCTCGAGCGAGAGCTTGCCGCGGTTGTCGACCTTGGTGATGCGCACGAGCAGCTTCTGGCCGATCGAGAGCACCGACTCGACGTCGTCGACGCGCTTGCCGCCGACGAGCTTGCGCACCTCCGAGATGTGGAGCAGGCCGTCCTTGCCGGGCAGCAGCGACACGAAGGCGCCGAACGAGGCGAGCTTCACGACGGTGCCGAGGTACTGCTCGCCGACCTCCGGGGTCTGCGGGTTCGCGATCGCGTTGATCGCGTCGCGGGCGGCGTCGGCCGAGGGGCCGTCGGTGGCGCCGATGTAGACGGTGCCGTCGTCCTCGATCGAGATCTCTGCGCCGGTGTCGTCCTGGATCTGGTTGATGACCTTGCCCTTGGGGCCAATGACCTCGCCGATCTTGTCGACCGGGACCTGCACCGCGATGATGCGCGGGGCGGTCTCGGCCATCTCGTCGGGCTCGGTGATCACGGCGTTGATCGCCTGGTCGAGGATCTGGATGCGGGCGTCGTGCGCCTGCTGGAGCGCCGCGTCGAGCACCTCCGAGGGGATGCCGTCGAGCTTCGTGTCGAGCTGCAGCGCGGTGATGAACTCGGCGGTGCCGGCGACCTTGAAGTCCATGTCGCCGAGGGCGTCCTCGGCGCCGAGGATGTCGGTGAGCGCCTGGTAGCGGGTCTCGCCGTCGATGTCCTCCGACACGAGGCCCATCGCGATGCCGGCGACCGGCGCGCGCAGCGGCACACCGGCGTTGAGCAGCGA
>JAAYAS010000328.1 GCA_012719255.1 Microbacteriaceae bacterium
CTCTTCGAGCTCGGCGGCCAGCACGAACGTCTCGAGGTCCATCTTCTTGGTGTTCGGGGCGCGACCGGCGACGGTGTCGGCAAGGCGGGTGACCGCGGCCGTCTCCTCGGCCTGGGCGGCCACGGCGGCGTAGGCGTCGTCGACCTGGATGAGCAGCTCGCGCAGCCGTGCGGCGACGTTCTCGGCGTCGCGCAGGGCACCGATGGCCGCGCTGCGTGCCCGGTCGGCGTCGGCGGCGGCCTGCTCGGCGGCGGCCAGCTCGTCGGCGGTGACATCGTCGTCCGCGTCGAGCTCGAGTTCGAGCAGTCGTGCGCGGGCGGCGCTCATGGCCGCGGCGTGCTCGTCGACGCGGGTCTGCAGCGCGGCCCGTTCGGTGTCGTCGAGCAGTGCGGCGCGCACCTCGGCGACACCGGCGAACGGGGAGGCCGCGATGCGATCGTCGCGGTCGGCGACGGCCTCGGTGTGGGCACGCTCACGGTCGGCCACGGCGCGCTGGGCTTCACGCAGCCCGCGCGCACGGTCGCGCCGCAGGGTCGCCTCGGCCACCCGGTCGGCCACCGTCGCGTGTGCGCCGCGCGCCTCGGCGACCTCACCCTCGAGGGCCTGCTCCTGAGTCTCGAGAGCAATGCGGCGCTGCGTGTGCCCGGTCAGTTTCTCCGCCTGCTGCTCGCGCTCCGCGCGCGCGGCGGCGGCCAGCGCATCGAGCTCGCGCAACTCGGTGGCGAGACGCTCGGCGGTCGCGATGGCCGCGGTCACCGCCGCGAGGTCCGCTTCGGCCTCGGCGAGCCGGGCCCCCAGGTGCGCCTCGACATCGCCGTCCTCCGCGTCCGGCACGTCACCCCTCCGCGCCTGCGCCGCCGCCCGACGCTCACGGAGGGTGCGGGCGGTCTCGGCGGCGTCGGCTTCGGCCGCCGTGGCCCGGTCGCGCGTCTGCTCGGCGGCGGCGAGGTCGTCGTCGGTGACGGGATCGTCGGCCGCGGCGGCCGGATGCGGGTGGTCGACCGACCCGCACACCTCGCACGGCTCCCCCTCGACAAGGCGCTGCGCGAGCTCCCCCGCGTAGCCGGCGAGCCGCCGCTGCAGCAGGCCGGTCACGGCGGCCGCCGCGTCCGCGGCGGCGGTGGTCGCGGCGAGGTACGCGGCTTCGGCGGCCTCCACCTCGGGTCCGAGCCGGGCGACCTCCCGGGCCGCGTCGCGGCGGGCGGCGAGCAGATCGCACTGCTGACGCACGGCGTCGTGCCGCGCGGCCGTGTCGGCTGCGGCCGCGCGCTCGGCCTCGCGGCGCGCGCGTTCGTCCGGGATGAGCGCCAGCTGCTCATCGAGCGCCGCCACGGTGTCACGCGCCTCGGCTTCGCGGCGGCGGCATTCCTCGAGCTCGGCCCGCACGGTGGTGAGCTCGCTCTCCCGCTCGCCGGCGGCGTGCCATCGCGCCAGGTCGCCGGTGAGCTCGTCGATGATCTGCTCCAGATCGTCGTCGGCGGCACCGCCCTGGTCGAGCCACGCCTGCGCGGCACCGGCCCGTACCGCCACCGCGTCGGCCAGGGCCGCTTCGCTGCGGGCGGCGGCCTCGAGGGGGGCGCGCAGCGCCTCTGCGGCGCCCGCCTGCGTCAGCCGGGCCCGGTCGGTCTCGCGCGCGGGAGCCTGGGCTTCGAGCTCGGCGACACGCTCCCGTGC
>JAAYAS010000329.1 GCA_012719255.1 Microbacteriaceae bacterium
ACTGGGCGACCTCCGCGTACCCCTTGGGGCCCTGACCGTCGGGAAGGTGATCGTTGACGCTCATCCGGACACCGATCGGGTAGTCGTCGCCGACCTCTGCGCGAAGGGCACGGATCGTGTCGACGAGAATGCGGGCACGGTTCTCGGCCGATCCGCCGTACTCGTCGGTGCGCCAGTTCGTGCGCGGCGAAAGGAACGACGAGTAGAGGTACCGCATGTGCGCCCCCAGCTCGATGCCATCGAAGCCCGCATCCTTGCAGCGGCGGACGGCGGCGACCGTGGCCTCCTGCACCTCGCGGATCTCGTCCTTCGTGATCTCGACCGGCGTCGGGTTCGTGCGCCCGCCGGGGATGTAGAAACCGTTCGGCAGTCGGGGTGCCCCCATGTGCACGGGCTTCGGGCTCGCGGCTCGGGTGGTCCGCCCTTCGCCGGGGAGGCCCATGGCACCGAAACTGGGGAAGATCTGATGGATCACCGGAACGTCATACTCGTGGACGGCATCGACGAGACGCTTGAGACCGGGAATGAATCGATCGTCGTCGGAGCGCATGAGCGGCTGGAACGGGGCCTCCGCGACACCACGCGCGGTCGCGGCGCCGCCGCCCACCATGAGCAGCCCGGCACCCCCCTGGGCGCGCCGCGCAAGGAATGCGATCGACTGATCGCTCGGCCGGCCGTCCTCGGTCGGTTGCAGCACCGCCATGGGGCTGAGTACGAAGCGGTTCTTGATCGTGAGGCCGTTGATCTTCCAAGGCGTGGAGAGTACGGCAGCAGGGTTCGTCATCGTTGACCTTTCAAGGGGATCGGAGGATTGTGGGAAAACCGACGTCGTCGGCGAGGAGTCCGAGTTCGCGGCGGATGCGTACGAGCACGTCCAGACCGGCGGGGTCGACGGGCAGCAGACCGCCCGCCACGAGCGCCCCGAGCACGGCACGGACCTCGGGGTCTCCGAGGCGGTCGGCGCGCACGACGAGCCCCTGGCCAGGAAACGCGGGATGCGAATCCTGCACCCGGGCGAGGAGCTCGCAACCGGCGTCGAGGGCATGATCATCGAACGGCGGCCCGAGCAGGGTGGCATCGGTCGTGCCGGCGATGAGCGCGTCGTACCGCTCGCGCACGCCACCGACCTCGTGCCACTCGGGCTCGATACCGTGCTCGGCGAGCAGGTGACGGGCGGCGAGGGAGAATCCGTTGTCGAAGGCGTCGACAGCGACGCGTCGGCCGGCAAGGTCGGTGAGGTCTTGCAGCCCGCCGCGCGCGATGAACGCGAGCGGCGTGGTCGGCTCGACCAGGCCGACGAGCGCGAGCTCGGTGCCGGCCCCGACCCACGCGAAGAGATTGTCCATCGCGGTCACCGCGCCGTCGAGCTCACCGTCGAGCAACCCGCGCAGTTGTCCGGGGCTGCCGCTCGAGCGCAGCTCGACGAGGTCGACATGGTCGAGCAGACCGCGCTCCCGCGCCGCGATGAGCGGCGCGGGAGTCACGAAGCACGACAGGGTG
>JAAYAS010000330.1 GCA_012719255.1 Microbacteriaceae bacterium
AGACCCCCTCGAGCGCCTCGACCTCGTCCATCGCGCCGCGGATCGCCGCCTCGCGGTCGCCGAGGTTCGCGCCCAGCGCGATCACCGCGCGGGCGCGGGGGCGGCGGGCGGTGATCGGCTCGGGGCCCTCGGGGCGGTAGCGGAGGATCGACACCGTCACATCGGCGAAGCGCAGCTTCACCGGCGCCTGCGGCTTGTGCACCGTGATGCGCACCGCCTGCGGACCGTTGAACGCGAACGTCACCGCCGCGAGCCGCTCGGCGAGCGTCTCGAGCAGGTCGACCGGTTCGCGCAGCGCCACCTCGTAGAGGGCGCGCATGAGGTGCCCGTAGTGGAGCGTGTCGTCGATGTCGTCGGTCGACGCCGCCGCGCGGGTGTCGAGCCAGACCTCGGCGTCGATGTAGAAGTCCTGCCCCTCGGCGCGCTCGTGCGCGAACACGCCGTGCCGGCCGCGCACGTGGAGGCGGTCGATCGCGATGCGGTCGAGCTCGGGGTTCGGCAGCTCGGGATGCGCGGCCGGCCCCGGGCGGGTCGGCATGAGCCGGATCGCGCGGTCGGCGGGGTGCGCGGAGTCGGCGCTCTCCGCCGCGCCGGTCGGCGGGGCCGACGCCGCAGCCGCACCCTCGGCGGGCCGATTCGCCGCAGCTCCGCCCTCGGCCGGCCGATTCGGCGCTGCCGCCCCCTCGGCAGGTCGATTCTCCGCCGCCGCACCCTCGGCAGGCCGATTCGCCGCCGCCGCACCATCCGCCGGCCGAGCAGGCGGCGCGGCCGCCGTGTCGAAGCCCCCCGCCGCATCCACCGGTTCCACCGCATCCCCGCTCATCGCTGCGCCCCCGCCCGCCAGGCGGCGACCACGTCGAACGCGACCCGCGTCGACGCCGCGTCGTGCACGCGCACGCCCCACGCGCCGCGCTCGGCGCAGAGCGCCGACACGATCGCGGTGGGCAGATCCCGGTCGGCGACCGGCGCATCCGGCGCGAGCAGCGCGCCCATGAAGCGCTTGCGGCTCACGCCGATGAGCAGCGGGTGGCCGAGCGCGAGCAAGTCGTCGAGCCGGCGCAGGATCGCCCAGTTGTCGTCGCGGTCCTTCGCGAACCCGAGGCCGGGGTCAAGGATGATCCGCTCGCGCGCGACGCCCGCATCCACGGCCCGGTCGCGCATCGAGACGAGCTCGGCGAGCACCTCCGAGGCGGTGTCGTCGTAGACGGCGAGCTCGTTCATCACGACCGAGTGGCCGCGCCAGTGGCTGAGGATGAAGCGCGCGCCGCGGTCGGCGACGAGGCCGAGCATCGCGTCGTCGGCGAGGCCGCCCGACACGTCGTTGACGATCACCTCGCCGGGGGCGCCGGCGGCGGCGTCGAGGCAGGCGGCGGCGGTCGCGGCGTTCATCGTGTCGACCGAGACGACGACGCCCTCGGCGACGAGCGCGGCGACGACCGGCACGACGCGGGCCGCTTCCTCCGCCTGCGGCACGCGGGATGCGCCGGGCCGGGTCGACTCGCCGCCGACGTCGATGATCGTGGCGCCGTCGTCGAGGAGCCCGCGGGCGGTCGCGAGGGCCGAGGCGGTGCGCTCGGCGGCGGTCGGCGCTTCGTGGCGGCCGCCGTCGGAGAACGAGTCGGGGGTGACGTTGAGCACCGCCATGAGCTCGGGCCGCTCGGCGGCGCTCGACGCACCGGCGGCCTCGGTCGGGGTCTCGGGAGTCATGCCATCCATCCTCGCGCATCCCGGCAGGCCGCGCCCCCAAGCCGGGCGCCGCGGGCGCGCCCGCCGAGCCGCCTCGTTGCTCCGACCGGTACTTGCAGGGACGACTCCCGGTCGGATTCGCGCGGGGCGGATGCACACCGCGGGTCCAGGGCGGCCTTCTAACGTGGGAGCACACGCATCGACGGCCGCCGATGAGTCGGCCGTCACCGGATGGAGGACTCGATGACCGGATTCGCCCGCGCCCTCGCCTGGACCGGCCCCGCAGTGGCCGCGGCCGCCGCGATCGGCGGCATCGCCACGAAGGAGACGAAGAGCGTCTGGTACCGCACGCTCGACACGCCGCCGTTCCAGCCGCCCGCCCCGGTGTTCCCGATCGCCTGGACCGCGCTCTACGCCTCGACCGCGCTCGCCGGCGCCGCCGCCGACGCGGCCCTCGTCGAGCGGCAGGCGCCCGACGAGGAGCGACGCCGCGAGGTGCGCGGCCTGCGCCTCGCGCTCATCGGCAACCTCGTGCTCAACGCCGGCTGGTGCTGGATGTTCTTCAAGTGGCGCCGCCTCGGCGCGGCCACCGCCGTCGCCGGCGCGCTCGCCGCGAGCACCGCCGACCTCGCCCGCCGGGCCGGCCGCGCCCGCCGCGGCGCCGGCATCGCGCTCATCCCCTACTCCCTGTGGACCGGCTTCGCGACGGTGCTCACCGACGCGATCCGCCGCCGCAACCCCGGCCGCAGCGCCTGACGGCGCCGCCCGGCGCGCGCATCCGCCCGAGTGCCGGGCGACGCGCGCGTCCCCCGAGGGCTGCCCGCCGCGGGCATCCGCTCGAGTGCCGGGCGACGGGCGCCTTCTCTGATCGTGCCTCGCCCGGTGGGCGTACCGACAGGTGCGCGCTGGTGAACGACACGCCGCCCCGCGTCGGCGTCGCGCGGCAGTGCGCACCTCTCGGTACGGCGGACGCGCCTCAGCCGCGATCGGCGACGTGGTCACGTGGTCGGGTGAGTCGCACGGCAGCGCGCACCCCTCCGCACGAGGGACGCGCCTCAGCCGCGGTCGGCGACGGCGGCGAGCGCGATGAGGCGGAACGCCTCGGCGCGCGCGGCCGAGTCGACCAGCGCGCCGCGCGCCGCGACGCTCACCGCATCCGAGTCGGCCTGGCGCGGTCCGCGATCGGCGACGCATCCCTGCCGCGCCTCGACCACCGCGAGCGCCCCGCGCGCCCCGAGGCCGAGCATCAGCGCGTCGACGAGCTGCTCGCCGAGCCGCTCCTGCAGCGACAGCCGGCTCGCGCAGGTCTCGACGAGGTCGTGCAGCCGGCCGAAGCCGACGATCCAGTCGCCGGGCAGGTAGGCGAGCTGGATCCACCCGTCGAACGGCAGCAGGTGGTGCTCGCACATCGAGCGGAAGCGGATGTTGCGCACGAGCACGAGATCGCCGTCGGGCGCCGGGATGCGGCCGTCGCGCAGCGCCGGCACCGGGTCGACGCCCTCGCCGGCGAGCAGCTCGGCCGCCGCGTCGGCGACGCGCTCGGCGGTGCGCCCCGTGCGCGGGTCGTCGGGCGCGATGCCCCAGGCGGCGAGCAGCTCGCGCACCGCGATCTCGGTGCGGATGCGGTCGGGCCCGGAGCGCTCGTCCGCGCGGTCGGCGCCCGGCGCGGCCCCGGCCATCCCCTCGCCCGTCATCGTCAGGCCTCCGAGCGCGACGCCTGCTCGGCGCCGCCGTGCGGGGTCTCGCCGCCGATCTCGTCGACCTGCAGGTGCGGCCTCAGCTGCACCGGCGGGATGGTGCTCACCGGACGCTGCGGGCTCGACAGCCACTGCGGCCGCTCGGGGAGCTTCTCGATGTCGGCGAACAGCTCGGCGAGGCGCTCGTGGCCGATCGTCTCGTGCTCGAGCAGCTCGGCAGCGAGGCGGTCGAGCAGCTCGCGGTTGCGCGTGAGCACGTCGTACGCCTCCTGCATCGCGTTCTCGAGCAGGCCCTGCACCTCCTCGTCGATGCGCGCGGCGATCGCCTCGCCGTAGGGAGCGCCCTTCGAGGTCGCGTACGGCGACTCGCCCTCGCCGTCGCCGAGCTTCACGGCGCCGAGGCGGGTCGACATGCCGTACTCGGTGACCATCTTGCGGGCGGTCTTCGTCGCCTTCTCGATGTCGTTGCTCGCGCCGGTGGTCGGGTCGTGGAACACGATCTCCTCGGCGATGCGGCCGCCCATCGCGTAGGTGAGCTGGTCGAGCAGCTCGTTGCGGGTGACCGAGTACTTGTCCTCGAGCGGCACGACCATCGTGTAGCCGAGGGCGCGGCCGCGCGGCAGGATCGTGATCTTCGTCACCGGGTCGGTGTGCCGCAGCGCCGCCGCGGCGATCGCGTGACCGCCCTCGTGGTAGGCGGTGATGAGCTTCTCCTGGTCGTTCATCACGCGGCTGCGCCGCTGCGGACCGGCGATGACTCGATCGACGGCCTCGTCGATGGCGCGGGCATCGATGATCTGCGCGTTCATGCGCGCGGTGAGCAGGGCCGCCTCGTTGAGCACGTTCGCGAGATCGGCGCCGGTGAAGCCGGGGGTCTTGCGGGCGACGACGGCGAGGTCGACGTCGCCGGCGAGCGGCTTGCCCTTCGCGTGCACCTCGAGGATGCGGCGGCGGCCGTCCATGTCGGGCGCGTCGACGCCGACCTGCCGGTCGAAGCGGCCCGGGCGCAGCAGCGCCGGGTCGAGCACGTCGGGCCGGTTGGTGGCGGCGATGAGGATGACGTTGGTGCCGCTGTCGAAGCCGTCCATCTCGACGAGCAGCTGGTTCAGGGTCTGCTCGCGCTCGTCGTTGCCGCCA
>JAAYAS010000331.1 GCA_012719255.1 Microbacteriaceae bacterium
AACGTGTTCGTCTGGTTGAGCATCGACGTGACGAGGGTCGTCTTGCCGTGGTCGACGTGGGCCACGATGGCCACGTTTCGGATGTCGGAGCGGTGGGCGAGCGACGGAGCGGTCATACCGGGGGTGCCTTCTTCTGCGGTTGGCGGACGTTCCATCGTACAGCCCCGTAGCATGGCCGCCATGGTCGGCGAACGGCGCGAGCGGCGCATCCGGGATGCGCGGCGGCGGCTGCGCTGGGAGCTCGTGATCGTGCTCGGGCTCGCCATCGCCCCCTCGGCGCTGCACGCGGTCATCGCGCTCGCCGAGGCGCTCGCGGGGCCGGTGCCGCTCGGCGGCACGACGCAGGCGCTCAACCCGGCGACGAGCGCGTTCCCGCTGTTCGACGTGCTGAACCGGCTCGTCGCGTTCGCGGCCCGGCTCGTGCCGGTGGCGCTCGTGGTCTGGCTGCTGTGGAGCGCCCGCGAGTCGGGCTTCGCGCGGCTCGGCCTCGACCTGCGCCGGCCGGGGCGCGATCTCGCGATCGGCCTCGGGCTCGCCGCGGCGATCGGCCTGCCCGGGCTCGCGCTCTACGCCGGCTCGCGCGCGCTCGGACTCGCCCCGCAGGTGGTCGCGGGCGACGCCGGCATGACGTGGTGGACGGCGGGGCTGCTCGTGCTCGCGGCGCTGCGCGCCGCGCTCATCGAGGAGGTGATCGTCGTCGGCCACCTCGCGATCCGGCTGCGGGCGCTCGGATGGTCGTGGCCGGGCATCGTCGTCGCCTCGGCGCTCGTGCGCGGCTCGTACCACCTCTACCAGGGGGTGCCGATGGCGCTCGGCAACGTGGTGATGGGGCTCGTCTTCGCGGGCTTCTACGTCTGGTGGTCGCGGCGGCCGGGCCCTTCGAGGGGCGCAGGGGCGTCAGCGGGCTCAGGGGCCTCGACGGGCTCAGGGGCCTCGACGCGGCGCCGGGTGATGCCGCTCGTCGTCGCGCACTTCGCGCTCGATCTCGTCGCCTTCCTCGGCTATCCGCTCGCCGCGGCGTGGTGGCCGGGGCTGTTCTAGCGGCCGCTCACCCGCCCCGCCCAGCCGGCCGAACGCATCCCGCCCGGCGACGACGAACGCCCCGGCCGTGACGGCCGGGGCGTTCGCCTCATGCGGTGCCGAGCGATCGGCGGGGTTCGACTAGCCGAGCTTCGGCGAGTCCTTCACGTAGCCGACCATCGACCAGTCGACCGCCTGGAAGCCGAACGCGCCGTAGTTGGCGAGGTCGTTGTGCGCGACGATGAAGTCGTACGACTGGTAGAGCGGCATGTTGCCCGCGACCTCCCAGACGAGCTCGTCGATCTGGTTGAGCAGCTCGGTCTGCGCGTCGGCGTCGGTCTCGGCCTGCAGCTCGTCGAGCAGCGCGTCGAGCTCGGGGCTGCCGACGCCCGAGAAGTTCTGCTCGCCGCCGTCGCGCCAGATCGACACGGCGGAGGTGACGAACGGGTTGCCGGCCCAGCCGAACAGCGTCATGTCGTAGTCGCCGGGGATGACGTACTGCGAGAACAGGTCGGTCGGGGGCACCTGCTCGACGTTCACCTTGATGCCGATGGCCTTCATGTTCTCGGTGATGATCGGGGCGACGGTGCCGTTCACCTGCGAGCCCGCGTTGTAGACGTAGCGGATCTCGAGCTGCTGGCCGTCCTTCTCGTAGTACTCGCCGTTGAGGGTCCAGCCCGACTCCTCGATGAGCGCCTTCGCGGCCTCGACATCGGCGGTGCCGTAGTCGCCCGCGTTGTCGACGTAGCCGGCCTGGTTCTGCACGAGCATGTGGTTGCCGAGCAGGTCGTCGGCCATGCCGTCGGGGTACGGCATGGTGCCGTTGAGCGCCTGGAAGATCGACTTGCGGTCGACGCCGAGCATGAACGCCTGGCGGAGGTTCTGGTCCTCGAGGATGTTGCCCTCGGCGCCGTTCAGCGTGAAGTGGGTCCAGTTCGGGCCGGCGGCGGTGCGCAGCTCGAAGTCGGTGCCCTCGCCGATCTTGTCGAGGACGACCGAGTAGATCGCCTGGTTCGAGGCGTCGACGACGTCGAGCTGGCCGTCGTTGAACGCGGTGGCCGCGGCCGACGGGTCCTCGATGGTCTGGAACGAGATCTGGTCGAGCTTCGCGGTGCGCTCGCCCTTGAAGTTCTCGTCGGGGACGAGGGTGACGACCTTGTTCGCCGAGTCGATCGTGCCGATCTTGTAGGGGCCGGCGGTCACGGTCGGGCCGTCGACCCAGCCGCTGTTGAACGCGTCGGCCGACTCGACGAGGGCGTCGGGCATGACGCCGGCGAGGCCGATCCAGTCGGCGTAGATCTGGCCCTCCTGGAAGGTGACGACCGCGGTGTGCGCGTTGTCGCCCTGCTCGACCGAGGCGACCTTGTCGTAGCCCTCGCGCGACGCGACCTGGAACTCCTCGTTCACCATCGCGTCGAAGTTGTTCTTGATCGACTGGAAGTCGATCGGGGTGCCGTCCGACCACTCGAGGCCCTCGACGAGCTCGATCTCGAAGGCGAGCGGCTCGTCCGAGACCTTGTCGAGGCGCTCGGTGTAGAGGTCGTTCGGGATGACCTGGCCGTCGGCGGTGTAGGTGTAGAGGCTCGGGTACACCGCGTTCATGATCTCGACGGTGTTCACCTCGTTGCCGTCGGAGTGCGCGGTGTTGAAGTTCGCCGGGAACGCGTTGTTGTAGAGGCGCAGGGTGCCGCCGTCGCCGAGCTCGTCGTAGCCGACGGCATTGATCATGTTCGCGCTGGCGTCGTGGTGCTCGACCGCGCCACCGCCCTCGGTGCCGGTCCCGCCGGTGCCGGTCGGCGCGTCGTCCGCACGCGCGCAGCCCGTGAGGGCGAGCGCGAAGGCGGCGACCACGGCGATGCCGGTCGCAAGCCGCTTGTTCATCTTCATCTCCTTGTCGAGGTGATCCTGGTTATTCAGTTGTGGCTGGTTCGTAGCCGGCGGTCTTCTCGGCGTGGAAGCACGCGATCGCGTGATCGCGGTCCCCGCGCCGTTCGAGCGGCGGCATCTCGCTGTCGCACCGGGCGCGCTGCTCGGCGTCGAGCAGGTGCTGGTACAGGTAGCAACGGCTGACGAACCGGCAGCCGGTGGGCGTGTCGGCCGGCGACGGCAGGTCGCCGGTGAGCACGATCCGTTCGCGTTCCCGTTCCACCTCGGGGTCGGGAATGGGAATAGCGGAGAGCAGCGCCCGCGTGTAGGGATGCGCGAGCTCGCTGCCGAAGATCTCGGCGGTGCTGCCGATCTCGACGATCTTGCCGAGGTACATCACCGCGACCCGGTCGGCGATGTGCGAGACCACCGAGAGGTCGTGCGAGACGAAGAGGTAGCTGAGGCCGAGGCGGTTCTTCAGCTCGTCGAGGAGGTTGATCACGCCGGCCTGGATCGACACGTCGAGCGCCGAGACCGGCTCGTCGAGCACCACGAGCCGCGGGTCGCAGGCGAGCGCGCGGGCGATGCCGACGCGCTGGCGCTGGCCGCCCGAGAACTCCTGCGGGTAGCGGTCGGCCTGCTCGGGCAGGAGCCCGACGGTGCGCAGCAGCCAGTCGACGCGCTCCGACATCCGCTCGTCGCTGTAGCCCTGCACCTCCATCGGCTCGCGGAGGATGTCGCCGATCGGCATGCGCGGGTCGAGCGAGGCCATCGGATCCTGGAACACCATCGCCATCTGCGAGCGCAGCTCGAGCTTCTCGGCGCGCGAGAGGCCCGAGACCTCCTCGCCGTCGATGCGGATCGAGCCGGCCTGCGGCCGCTCGAGCTTCATGATCTCCATGATCGTCGTGGTCTTGCCGCAGCCCGACTCGCCGACGAGCGCGAGCGTCTCGCCCTGGCGGATGTCGAACGAGGCGCCGTCGACGGCGCGCACCTCGCCGACCTTCCGCTTCACGACCGCGCCCTTGGTGAGCGGGTAGATGCGCTCGACGTCCTCGAGCTCGAGCACGACCGGGCGCTGCTCGCGCGGCACCGTGATCGTCGGCTCGGGCAGCTCGGGCTTCGGGAAGATGTCGCGGCCGGCGGCGAGCACGTCGCTGCGGTGGCAGGCGGCGAGGATGCCGGGCTCGTCGGTGCCGGTGAGCAGGGGCTCGACCTCGCGGCAGAGGTCGATCGCGATCGGGCAGCGCGCCGCGAACGGGCAGCCCTTCGGCACGTTGACGAGCGAGGGCGGCGTGCCCTCGATCGGCGTGAGCGGCTCCTTCTCGACCGCGTCGATGCGCGGGATCGACGAGAGCAGTCCCTGCGTGTACGGCATCCGCGGCGTGCGGTAGATCGCCTCGACGTCGCCGAACTCGACGGCCTTGCCGGCGTACATCACCATCACGCGGTCGGCGAAGCCGCTGACGACGCCGAGGTCGTGGGTGATGAGCACGGTCGCCGCGCCGGTGATGTCCTGGGCGGTGCGGAGGAGGTCCATCACCTGCGCCTGGATCGTCACGTCGAGCGCGGTGGTCGGCTCGTCGGCGATGATCAGCTCGGGGTCGTTCGCGATCACCATCGCGATCATCGCGCGCTGCCGCATCCCGCCCGAGAACTCGTGCGGGAACGAGCGCGCGCGGAGCTTCGCGTTCGGGATGCCGACGGCGTCGAGCAGCTCGACCGCGCGCCGGTCGGCCTCGTCGCGGCTCACGTGCTTGTGGGCGAGCACCGTCTCGGCGATCTGGTCGCCGATGCGGTAGACGGGCGTGAGCGCCGAGAGCGGGTCCTGGAACACCATCGAGACGGTGTCGCCGCGGAGCTTCGACAGCCGCGCGTCGCCGAGGCCGAGCAGCGACTGGCCCTTGAGCCGGATGTCGCCCTCGACGCGGGCGGTGCGCGGCAGCAGCCCCATCACCGCGAGCGACGAGACCGATTTGCCCGAGCCCGACTCGCCGACGATGGCGAGCGATTCGCCGGCATCGACGTCGAAGCTCAGGCCGCGCACGGCCTGCACGAGACCGGCCTCGCTGCGGAACGAGACGCTGAGGTCGCGCACCTCGAGCAGCGGCCCCTCGTACTGGTCGTCAGTCGTTTCGGTCATGCGTCAGTGCCCCCGTCCGCTGGTCGGGTCGAGCGCATCGCGCAGCGCCTCGCCGACCATGTTGATGGAGATCACGAGCAGCGCGAGGATCGCCGCCGCGAACACCCACGTGTGCGGGTGCGCGATGTTGTAGGCCTGCAGCACCGAGCCGAGCGAGAAGTTCGGGTAGAGAATGCCGAAGCCGAGGAACGACAGGCCGGTCTCGGCGAGGATCGCGAAGCCGACGCCGAGGGTGGTGTCGATGATCATCCACGACGAGATGTTCGGGATGATGTGCCGCATGATGATGCGGTGCGACGGCACGCCCATGAACTTCGCCGCCTGCACGTACTCCATGTTCACGACGCCCTGCGTGAGGGCGCGCAGCACGCGGGCGGTGAGCATCCACGAGAACAGCGCGAGCAGCGGCACCATGAGGATCCAGTGCATCCCCTGCAGCACCGGGCTGAGCAGCAGCAGCATGAGGAAGCTCGGCACGATGAGCATGAAGTTGATGAAGTTCACGATGACGGTGTCGATCTTGCCGCCGAAGTAGCCGGCGATCGTGCCGAACAGCGCCGCGAGCACGGTGATGAGCAGCGCGGTCGCGAAGCCGATGATCAGCGAGATGCGCAGGCCGGCCATCACCTGGGCGAAGATGTCCTGCCCCTGCGCGTTCGTGCCGAACCAGTGGTACTGGCTTGGGCCCTTGAGCTGGTTCGCGAAGTCGTACTCGATGGGGTTGTACTGGTACACCATCGGGAACACGATCGCCGAGATCGTGAGCAGCAGCAGCACGCTGCCGCCGATCCAGGCGCTCGGCATGCGGCGGAAGCGGCGCCAGACGAGCGCCGAGCGCGAGGAGGCCTTCGTGGGGGCCGTGGCGGCGTCGGCGGGGACGACCGCCGCATCGGCGTCGTCGACGAGGCCCTGAT
>JAAYAS010000332.1 GCA_012719255.1 Microbacteriaceae bacterium
GACGAGTACCAGGACACCTCGGTCGCGCAGACGGCGCTGCTCGCCGGACTCTTCCGCGGGCAGCCCGTGCTCGCCGTCGGCGACCCGAAGCAGTCGATCTACGGCTGGCGCGGCGCGAGCGCCGCGAACATGCGGCGCTTCGCCGACGACTTCGCCACCGGCGGGGCCCGCTACGAGCTCACCGTGTCGTGGCGCAACGCCGCGAGCATCCTCACCGCCGCGAACCTCGTCGCCGCGCCGCTGCCCGAGGCCGCTGACGCCGCCGAGCTCCGCGCCCGCCCCGACGCGCCCCACGGCAGCGTCACCGCCCGCTGGCTCCTCGCCGACACCGATGAGGCCGAGGCGATCGCCGAGTGGTTCCACGAGCGGTTCGTCGCCGACCCCGACGGCGCCGGGCGCACCGGCGCCGTGCTCGTGCGGGCCCGCGCCCACATGCCGCTCATCGCCGCAGCGCTCGCGCGGCGCGGCGTGCCGCACCGCGTGCTCGGCCTCGGCGGCCTGCTCGCGATGCCCGAGATCGTCGACCTCAACGCCGTCATCCGCGTCGCCGCCGACGAGCACGCCGGCAACGAGCTCGTGCGCCTGCTCATCGGCGCCCGCACCGAGCTCGGGCTCGCCGAGCTCGTCGCCCTCCGCCGTCTCGCCGACTGGCTCGCCGTCCGCGACGCCGAACTGCAGGAGATCTCGCCCGAACTGCGCCGCGCGGTGCGCGACCGGCCCCAGGCGAACGACGAGAGCGCCTCGCTCGTCGAAGCGCTCGAGCACCTGCGCACCGCGGGCGCCGACACCGTCGCGGGCTTCGGCATGACCCCCGAGGGCGCCCGCCGCGCCATCGACCTCGCGGACGTGCTGCACCGCGTCCGCACGCGGCTCCACCTGCCGCTCGTCGACCTCGTCGACGCCGCGATCCGCGCTTCGCGGCTCGACCTCGAGACCGTCGCGAATCCCGCGAACCCCGTCGGCCGCGCGAACCTCGACGCCTACCTCGACGCCGTGCGCGGCTACACCTCCGCGAACCCCGACGCCCGTCTCGAGGAGTTCCTCGACTGGCTCGACCTCGCCGAGCGCGACGACCAGCTCGAGGCGATCGCCGAAGTGCCCGAGCAGCGCGGCGTGGTGCAGCTCACCACCATGCACTCGGCGAAGGGCCTCGAGTGGGACGTCGTCGCGGTCCCGCAGCTCACCGAAGGCACGCTCCCGAAGATCTGGGGCAAGCAGGGCTGGCTCACCAGCGGCGCGCTCCCGTACCCGCTCCGGCGCGACGCCGCCGACCTGCCGCGCCTCGACTGGGCGAACTGGGATGACTTCAGCGGCCTGCGAGACGAGTTCAAGGACGACATGGTCGTCCACGACCCGGTGACGGGCCTGCCGCGCCCCACCTACGTGACCGCCGAGGTCGAGCGGCAGCGCGAGGAGGGCCGCCGGCTCGCCTACGTCGCCGTCACCCGCGCGCGCGACGAGCTGCTGCTCACCGCGATCCGCTGGCGCGGGCGCAACTCGTGCCCCGTGTGGCCCTCGACCTTCCTCCACGAGATGGTCGGCGAGCTCGTGCTCGAGGTGCCGCCGGGCTGCGAGCCGTTCGCCACCATCGGCGGCGAACCGCTGCGGGCCGACCTCGCGAGCCCCGAGGAGTCCGAGCGGAGAGCGATCGACAAGGGCCCGCTCGGCGTCAACCCCAACGACGCCGACACGCGCGTCGCCTGGCCCCGCCCGCCGATGCCCGCCGACCGGCTCGCGCGCACCGCGGCGCTCGCCGAGCGCATCGCAGTCGGCGCCGACGCCGAACCCGAGCCGAATCGCTACGACGCCGTCATCGACCTGCTGCTCGCCGAGCGCGACGAGCGCCGCCGCACCCGCGAGCTCGAGCTGCCCGAGCGCTTCGGCGCCTCGTACTTCAGCGACCTGCTCGCCGACCCGGTGCGCACCGCCCGCGCCGCCGCCCGGCCGATGCCGCAGGAGCCGTTCCGCGCGACCCTCCTCGGCAACCTCTTCCACGCCTGGGTCGAGGGGTTGTTCACCGACGTCGCCGCCGGCGCCACCTGGCTCGACGGCCTCGAGCCCGGCGACGCCGAGCTCGCCGACACCGGCCTCGCCCGCGCGAGCGCCGACGACCGCGCCAAGCTCGAGCTGTGCCAGGCGAACTTCCTCCGCAGCCGCTTCGCGCCCGACCGCATCCGGCCCGTCGCCGTCGAGCTCCCCATCGAATCGCCCCTCGGCGGCGCCACCGTCGTCGGCAAGCTCGACGCCGTCTACGAGCACGGCCCCGCCGCCCCCGACGACCCGGGCGCCATCGAGATCGTCGACTGGAAGACCGGCCGGCCGCCCCGCGACGCCGCCGAGCGCGCCGGCCGCGAGCTCCAGCTCATGCTCTACGCCCACGCCTACTCGGCGAGCTACGACGTGCCGCTCGACCGCATCCGCGCCACCCTCTACTACGTCGCCGACGACCTCGAGATCACGCTCGAGCGCATCCCGCCCCTCGCCGAGCTCGAGGCCCGCCTCGACGCCGCCCGCGAGCAGGCCCGCGCCGGCGGCTAGCGGGGCGCGTCGGGGCCGGATGCATCGGGGCCGGATGCATCGCGGCGGGGCGCCTCGGCACCGGCCGTACCCGGCCCCGGCGCCGCGGGCACCGCGTCGTCGAGGTCGACATCGACCTCGCCGGTCTCGCCCGCCGCCGAGCGGCGCGGCAGATTCGCCTCGTGGTGGCGGGCCTTCGTGCCCGCCTCCGCGAGCAGCTCCTGCACCTCGATCACATCGAGCACCGGCAGCGTCTCGTGCCGCAGCTCCGCCGCGCCGAGCTGCCGCACCCGCGTGAGCAGGCCGTCGAGCAGCTGCTCCGCATCCGCGATCACCGTCTCATCGCCCGACTCCGCGCCGTGCAGCAGCCAGCGCGCGAGCTCGAGCTCGGCGTACAGCACCGAGCGCTGCCGCAGCTGCCGATCCACCGACGCGCCCCGCGCATCCGCGTACTCGTCGAGCACCGCCCGCTGCACCGCGCCGTCGAGCGTCTGCACCCAGCGCATGTCCTGCGCCGGATCGCCGATGCCGAGATCGCTCCAGCCGAGCACCCCCACGACCCCGGCGCCGTTCGTCACGAACGAACCGCGCTCGAGCGAGCCGTGGATCACCGAGGGCACGAAGCCCCACATCGAATCGTCGTCGACCGCCGCCCGCCACCGCTGCGCGAGCGCCTGCGGCAACCGCTCCGTCGCCACCGCCCGATCGATCAGCGCCGCCGTCGCCTCCCGCGCCTCCTCGGCGCCGAGCACCGGCAGCCCCGCCTCGACCACGAACGACTTCGGCAGCGCGTGGATCGCGCCGATCGCCCGGCCGATCTCCGCCACCAGCAGCGAATCGTGCGGCAGCTCCACCCGATCGCAGGTGCGGCCCGGGATGAACGCGAGCACATCGAGCTGCTGCTGCCGGCCCGTGAACGAGCCGAGCGGCGTCGGCACCGCGAACGGCAACCGCGAGCGCACGCCCGCCGAGATCGCCGCGAGCGCGCGGCGCTGCGCGAGCTGCTCCTGCACCGCCGCCTCGCCGCGCGGCCGGCGCGCGATGGCCGTGAGCCCGTCGCCCGTGCGCAGCAGCGCCGAGTCGTAGTCGCCGGTCGCGTCGAACGTCCACTCGCTCGCGCCCACGACGTCGAGCCCCGGCACGGCGACCGTGGCGATTCCGGCAAGCTCAAGGAACTGCACACCCATGTCGGCCAGACTACGAGCAGCCCGGCCCGCACCGCGGCTGCCGCGCCGCGAAGCCGCCCGGCCCCGGCCCCGAGGCCGCCGCGGCCCCATGGGAGGATGGAGCGATATGCACGACGACCGCCGCAGCCCCGCAGCCCCCGGCCCCGGCGCCGGCCGCGCCGCCGCCCGGCTCCCGCTCTCGCGCGCCGCCCTCGACCGCGACGACGCCCGCCGGCGCGAGCCCGAGCTGCTCGAGCGCCTGCTCGCCGACCCCGACACGCGCATCCTGCTGCAGCACCGCGACACCGCCCTCACCGACCGCACCGACGCCCACCACGAGGGCGTGCCCGCCGCGCTCGACCTCCGCACCCTCGCGCACCTCCCGCCGCACACCGGCCCCCTCTACCTCGGCCGGCTCATCGCCGATCGCACCAACCCCGGCGGCCGCGTCGACCCCGCCGGCACCGCGATCGTCGCCATCGAGATCGGCGACTTCGAGGCCGGCGAGCTCGAGCCCGACCAGCTGCGCTGGGCGCAGCTGCGCGAGGTCGCCGTCGACCTCGACGACGTCGACGCGGGCCTGTTCACCCAGGCGCTCGCGCTGCGCAACTTCCACCGCGCCTACCGCTACTCGCCGACCACCGGCGAGGCGCTCGAGGCCGTCGACGCCGGCTGGGTGCTCCGCGGCCGCGACGGCGAGCGCTCGGTGTTCCCGCGCACCGACACCGCCGTCATCGTGCTCGTGCTCGACGACACCGGCCGGGCGCTGCTCGGCGCGAACGTGAACTGGCGGCCGCGCCGCTTCTCGCTGCTCGCCGGCTTCGTCGAGCCCGGCGAGTCGTTCGAGCAGGCCGCCGCCCGCGAGGTGCTCGAGGAGGGCGGCGCCCGCATCGTCGACCCCGAGTACTACGGCTCGCAGCCCTGGCCGTTCCCCGCGAGCCTCATGGTCGGCTTCACCGCCCGACTCGACCCCGGCCAGCACCCCGACGAGGTCGAGCCCGACGGCACCGAGATCGCCGAGGTGCGCTGGTTCACCCGCGACGAGCTGCGCGAGCGGCCCGAGCTGCTGCCCGGCCGCGCCTCGATCGCCCGCTCGATGATCGACGACTGGCTCGAGGGCCGGATTGACTGACGCCGGCGCCGCCGACGAGCCCGGCGGGCGGCTGCTCGCCGACCTCAACCCCGGCCAGCGCGAGGCCGCGCTCGCGCTCGTCGGCCCCGTGCGCATCCTCGCCGGCCCCGGTACCGGCAAGACCCGCACCATCACCCATCGCATCGCCTACGGCGTGCGCACCGGCGTCTACGACCCCGACCGGGTGCTCGCGCTGACCTTCACCAACC
>JAAYAS010000333.1 GCA_012719255.1 Microbacteriaceae bacterium
AGGCGAGCTTCGTCGGCGACGTCGTCGAGCGGATGATCCGGGTTCCCGATGCGGCGTCGATCGCGGGGATGCGGCTGCTCGCCGATCGCCTCGGACGCCCGGTCGGCGGGTCGACCGGCACGAACCTCGTCGGCGTCGCCCAGCTCGTGCGCGAGATGCGGGCGCGCGGCGAGGAGGGGTCGGTGGTGACGCTGCTGTGCGACCCCGGCGACCGCTACCTCGACACGCTCTACGACGACGAGTGGCTCGCCGCGCACGGCCACGACATCGCGCCCTGGCGCGCCGCGCTCGAGGCGGCGCTGCCCGCCCCCTAGCCGCGCCGCGCCCTGAGCCGCGCCGCGCCGCGCACTGAGCGTGTCGAAGGGCGGATGCCGGGCTTCGCGGGGCTCTCAGCCTCTGGGCGGGGATCAGCCCTCCTGGTGGGCCGTGAGCCGGGCCCGGCGAAACGTTACGTAACGGAAGCCCATCGATCGCGCCGGGCCCATAGGATCGCCCTATGGATGGCAACGGGGTCGACCGCGACGAGGCGCTCCTCGACGCGCACGCCTACCGCGTGCTCCACGCCATCCGCCGCACCGGCTCGATCTCGGCCGCCGCCCGCGAGCTCGACGTCACCCAGCCGAGCGTCACCCAGTACGTGCAGCGCCTCGAGCGGCGCCTCGGCCTCGACCTCATCGTCCGCGACGGCCGCAGCACCCGGCTCACCGACGCCGGCGCCGTGCTCGCCGAGCAGGCGCCCGCCATCGACGCCGCGATGCGCGACGCGCGGCGCGGTCTCGCGCGGCTGCGCGGCGACGCCCCGACCGTCGACGAGCCGCTGCGCATCGCCGTCGAGCGGCCGCTCGCCGCCGGCACCGCGGCCGCGCTCGCCCGCGCGCTGCCGCAGGCGTATCCGGGCGCCCGGCTCGAGCTGCGCGAGGCCGAGCGCGACGAGTGCCTCGAGCTCGTCGCGAGCGGCGCCGCCGAGCTCGCCGTCACCCTCGACCTCCCCGGCGACTCGGCACCCGCGGCCCTCCACCAGGTGTTCCTCGGCGGCGACGAGGCCCGCCTCGCCGTCGCCGCCGAGCACGCGCCGGCCGACGGGGTCTGGCACGCCGACCGCCTCGCACGCCTCGGCCTGCCGATCATCGGCGGCACACGCCTCGCCGACGTCATCGCCGCCGATGCCGCGCTGCCCCACCGCTGCGGCTGGGCCGCCGGTGCCGAGACGCGCCGGGCGGGCGCCGAGTTCGGGGCGCTGCGCGATCCGGATGCGGTGCTCGCCCTCGCCGCCGCCGGTCTCGGCATCGGGGTGCTCGCCGACGCCGAGCTGCGCCGTGCCCGCCTCCCCGAGCGGGTGCGGCTCGTGCGCCTCGAACCCGCCGTGCGGGTGCGCCTCGTCGCCACGCTGCCGCGGACCGCCGCCGACCGGCCGCTCACCGCGCTCGCGCTGCGGCTGCTGCTCGAGCGCGCGGCGGCCGTGCGCTCCGGCGCCGGCGCCCGGATGCGGCAGGCGCGCGCTCACGGCGCCGCGGCGCCCGCCATCGCCGAGCCCGTCGCACCTCCTTCGCCATCCGCCCCCGACGCCGCCGCGCCCGACTCCGGGCCCGCGAC
>JAAYAS010000003.1 GCA_012719255.1 Microbacteriaceae bacterium
CGCCGCACGCAGGCGATGGCCGCCGCCGAGATCGAGCGCACGCGCATCGAGCGCGACCTCCACGACGGCGTGCAGCCCCGGCTCGTCTCGGTGGCGATGACCCTCGGCATGGCGAAGCGCAAGCTCCGCGACGACCCCGCCGGCGCCGAGCGGCTCATCGACGAGGCCCACGGCTCGGTGAAGACCGCGGTGACCGAGCTGCGGCAGCTCGTGCGCGGCATCCACCCCGCCGTGCTGCAGGACCGCGGCCTCGACGCCGCGCTCTCGGCGCTCGTCGGCCGCAGCGCCGTGCCGGTCGACATCTCGGTCGACCTCCACCGCCGGTACCCGAACCAGGTCGAGGCGGCCATGTACTTCGCCGTCGCCGAGTCGCTCGCGAACGCCGCGAAGCACTCCGGCGCCACGTCCATCCGCGTGCTCATCACCGAGCACGCCGGCAGCATCTGGGCCCGCATCGACGACAACGGCCGCGGCGGCGCGCGAGCGCTGCCCGGCGGCGGGCTCGACGGCGTGCACAAGCGCGTCACCGCCGCCGGCGGCACCTTCTCGCTCTCGAGCCCCGAGGGCGGCCCCACCACGATCGAGGTCTCAGTCCCATGCGCATCCTGATCTGCGAAGACAACGTGCTGCTCCGCGAGGGGCTGCAGCGGCTGCTCGTCGAGGCCGGCCACGAGGTGGTCGGCTCGCTCGCCGACACCCGCGGGCTCGGCGAGGCGGTGCGCACCGGTGAGCCCGAGCTCGTGATCCTCGACGTGCGGCTGCCGCCGACGTTCACCGACGAGGGCATCCGCGCGGCGCTCGCGCTGCGCCAGCACTGGCGCGAGCTGCCGATCCTCGTGCTCTCGCAGTACGTCGAGGAGCGCTACGCCACCGACCTCATCACCCGCAGCCCGGGCGCGCTCGGCTACCTGCTCAAGGACCGCGTCGCCGACGTCGACGAGTTCCTCGACTCGATCGAGCAGGTGGGCGCCGGTGGCACCGTGCTCGACCCCGAGGTCGTGAGCCAGCTGCTCGGCCGCCGGCGCCGCGACTCGCGGCTCGACGAGCTCACCCCGCGCGAGCGCGAGGTGCTCGAGCTCATGGCCGAGGGGCGCTCGAACGGCGCGATCGCGAAGCACATGTTCATCTCCGAGGGCTCGGTCGAGAAGCACATCTCGCAGGTGTTCCAGAAGCTCGGGCTGCAGCACGGCGCGAGCGGCAACCGCCGCGTGCTCGCTGTGCTCGCCTTCCTCGGCGTCGAGCCGCAGGACGAGCAGCGGGATGCGGGGGCCGGCGCGTGAGCGCGCCGCCGGTGCTCGAGCGGGACGCGCCGCCGGCGGGCTCGGAGGCGCCGGTCGAGCCGGTGCGCCGACCCCGCCGGCACCCCTGGGTCGCGATCATCGCGATGGTGCTCGGCGCGCTGATGATCCCCGCCGTGATGGCCGGGGGCTGGGCGATCGCGCGGCACTCGCCCGAGGCGATGCGCGTCGTCGCCGAGCAGCACGAGCCGGCCGCCGAGCGCGTGCGCGTCGAGACGTCGTTCGCGCGGGTCGTGATCGAGTTCGCCGGCCACGACGACGCGGCGCGGCTCGAGGTGAGCACCTCGTCGCGCGACGGCGCCGACCGGGCGCCGATCGAGCTCGTCGCCGAAGACGACGGGCTCGTGGTGCGCGACCGCCCGGGGCCCGGCACCGGCTGGCTCGGCGCCGGCAGCACGGTCGCCGTCCTCACGCTGCCCGAGGCGCTCGACGGCCGGCTCGCGGTCGACCTCGAGGTCGGCTCGGGTGCGCTCGAGGTGAACGGCGCGCTCGCCGAGCTGCGCGGCAGCCTCTCGAGCGGCGCCGTGTCGATCCTTGGCCCGGCCGGCGACATCGACCTCGTGGTCGATTCGGGCGCCGCCGATCTCGCGGGCGGCCGCGATACGCGCATCGATGTGCGCTCGGGGAGCGTCTGGCTCGCGGGCACGTACGAGCGGCTCCGGGTGAACCTCGACTCCGGCTGGCTCGACGGCGACGCCGCGGTGCTGCTCGAGGCGGAGCTCTCGGTCGACAGCGGGCTCGGCTCGTTCGCGCTGCAGGAGCCGATGCCCGCCGCGACGACCCTCG
Organism: Microbacteriaceae bacterium; assembly: GCA_012719255.1. Taxonomy (GTDB): domain Bacteria; phylum Actinomycetota; class Actinomycetes; order Actinomycetales; family Microbacteriaceae; genus Gulosibacter. The sequence goes on from JAAYAS010000003.1 coordinate 2,085, forward strand.
ACGTGAACTCCGGCATGTTCGAGCTGCGCGTGCCGCCCGGCCTCTACCAGGGCGCGCTCGACGCGGGGCCGAGCGGCGGCATCGACGTCGACCCGCAGGTGCGCGTCGACGGCGGCGCCGACCGGCCGCAGTTGCTGCTCTCGGTGACCTCCGGCCGCATCGACGTGACCGTCGAGTAGCTCCGGCCCGCATCGCGGAAGTCGCTGGCGGGGTTCGGTGTCGCTGGGGCCCTGGCACCAGCATCTTCGCCCGGTCGCCAGCGGCATTCGGCCGGCCGCCGGCGCGGGTCCGGTCGGGCCCCGGCTCCGGGACCGGGAGCGGCCACGAAGGCCGGCCCGCCGTGGCTTCGGAAGTCGCTGGCGGGGTTCGGTGTCGCTGGGGCCCTGGCACCAGCATCTTCGCCCGGTCGCCAGCGACTTCCATTGATTGCCGGCGGCGGCGGGCGGGGGAGCGATGGTGCGCTGCAGGGACTAGGCGGTGCGGCAGTGCGCCTCGGCGTCGCCGAGGGCGGTGCGCAGGTCGTCGAGCTGACGGCCCAGTTCGCCGAGGCTGCCGAGCAGATCGCCGTCGCGCAGCGCCGTGCCGGCGGTCTCGATGAAGGCGCCGGCCGCGGCCTGGGCGGTCTGCAGGTGCTCGCGCAGCTGCGCGTCCTCGGTCGCCTCGACGAGCCCGCCGAGCCGCTCGGCGATCGCCCCGAGCTCGGCGACCACCGCCTCGGGGTCGGTCGAGACGCGCTCGACGGCGGCCTGCACGTCGTCGCCGAGTCGCTGCAGCTCGCCGCCGACGTTCGCGCAGGTGATCGGCTCGCCGGCGGCGACGGTGCCGCCGCCGGTGGGCGCCGTCGTGCCGCCCGCGTCGCCCGAACCGGCGGCG
>JAAYAS010000334.1 GCA_012719255.1 Microbacteriaceae bacterium
CGTCGGTCACGGCGGGCCTCCGTTCGGGTCGATGCCCGCATTGTGGCCCAGGGGGATGCGTGAACGGTCAGAGCGCGCCGGTGGTGGGCCCAGCGGGGCTCGAACCCGCGACCCAAGGATTAAAAGTCCCTTGCTCTGCCAACTGAGCTATAGGCCCGCCTTTCAGGATAGCGGGGCGCGGACGACTCGCGGCCGCGCGGGCCGGGCTCAATCCCGCGACGGGGGCTCCGCGAGGTCGGCGCCGGTGTCGTCGTCGGTGTCCGCCGCCCCGTCCTCCGCGTCGGCGTCGCCCTCGTCCTCCCCGAACAGCCGCTCGGCGGTCACCTCGCGGCCGTCGGCGTCGAGGAGCGGCTCGGGCTCGGCGCCCGCACGGCCCCGGCGCGGGTAGAGGTCGCGCTCGCCGCGCCGCCACCAGTTCACGAAGGCGATGCCGGCGAACACGCTCGCCATCGCCGCGACGAGCATCCCCGGCAGCGCCGGATGCACCCCGAAGCTCGCGTTGAGCCGCGCCCAGCCGATCACGAGCAGCCAGCCGATCGCGAGCAGCGCGAGCAGCGCCCAGAGGCCGATGAGCCGGCCCTGCACCGCCCGCGGCCGCACGGCGCGGGTGACGAGCAGCCCCGCGAGCACGAGCAGCGCGAGCGTCGGCGCCGCGCCGAACATGATGTTGCCGAGCACCGAGAACGGCGTGAGCCGCGGGGCCTCGCCGATGCCGAGCCCGATCTGCAGCAGCTGCCAGCCGGCGACCTCGTCGACGAGGCTCCGCAGCGGGTACTCCGCCCGCCACCACGGCAGCGCGAGCGAGACGAGCAGCACCGCGGCGAGCACCGCGGCGGTGACGCGCTTCACGGGCTGCTCGGGGAGGCGACGGCCGTCGACGCCGTCGTGGAGGGTCTCGTCGTGCTCGGCCATGCCGGCCAGCCTAGTGGGGATGCGCGCACCGCGAACGGACTCGCATCCGAGCGCCCGACGGCGCAGACTGGATGAGGACGCCCGCACCGCCGCCGAGGAGAGGAGCCGCCCGTGGAACGCCATCACCGCCCCGTGCGGCTGCCGATCGAGGCCTTCGACGCCGTCGTCGGCGGCGGCGACCCGGCCGATGCGAGCCGCGTCGCGCACGACACCGCCCGGGCGCTCCTCCACCGCGTGCGGGGCAGCGACGACCCCGAGGTGGTCGCGCGCACCGTGCGCTACACCGCCGCGAACGGCATCCACGACATCGCCGAGCTGTGGTCGCGCGCGGCCGCGCGCACCCTGCCGGGGTCGTTGTGGCGGCTCTACCTCATCCACGCGGCCGTCACCCGCGACCCGCGGGGCGCGAGCGAGGTCTACCGCCGGGGCGCCGCGGCCGATCGCTCGAGCGCGACGATCGTCGCCGGCGCGGTCGAGCCGACCGGGCCCGCCGAGGTGCGCGGCCTCGCCGAGCGCATCCTGCGGGGCGCGTTCACCGGCGATCTCGCCGACGCGCTCGACCGGGCGGCCGCCTTCTGCGCGGTGATGTCGCTCGGCTGGACCGAGCTCGCCGACGCCGCCGACGAGGTCTCGGCGGTCGACCCCGATCGGCCCGCCGAGGCGACGACGCGCGCCGCGCGCTACCTCGAGTACGCGAAGGACCTCACCGCCGCCGCGCGCCTGCAGCGCGATGATCGCCTGGAGTGAACGGCCCGCCGCCCGGCCTTGAACCGACCGGATGCGGCTTGTACAGTGGGTGACCGCCGGGCCGCAGTAACCCCGGGCTCCATTTTTCGCCGCTTCGAGCGGCCTTCCGCCGAGAGGCGTTCTGCGGTCCGGCGCATTCTCTTTTCCGGGCCCTTCGACGGGTGCAGGGACCGCCCTCGGTGGGCGCAGGTGCCGCCGCGGAAAGCACCGCGCCCCCGGCGCGGAGGCCGGGGGCGCGGTGCGGTGACGGAGGGGACTAGCCGAAGCGGCCGGTCACGTAGTCCTGCGTCTGCTGGTTCGCCGGGTTCTCGAAGATCGTGCGGGTGTCGTCGAACTCGATGAGCTTGCCGGGCTTGCCGGTGCCGGCGATGTTGAAGAAGCCGGTGCGGTCGGACACGCGGGTCGCCTGCTGCATGTTGTGCGTGACGATGACGATCGTGTAGTCCTGCTTGAGCTCGTGGATGAGGTCCTCGATCGCGAGCGTCGAGATCGGGTCGAGCGCCGAGCAGGGCTCGTCCATGAGCAGTACGTCGGGCTTCACCGCGATGGCGCGGGCGATGCAGAGGCGCTGCTGCTGACCGCCCGAGAGACCGGCGCCGGGGGCGTCGAGGCGGTCCTTGACCTCCTCCCAGAGGTTCGCGCCGCGCAGCGACGACTCGACGAGCTCGTCGGCGGCCTTCTTCGAGATGCGCTTGTTGTTGAGCTTCACGCCGGCGAGCACGTTCTCGGCGATGGTCATCGTCGGGAACGGGTTCGGGCGCTGGAAGACCATACCGATCTGGCTGCGCACGCGCACCGGGTCGACGCCCTTGCCGTAGAGGTTGTCGCCGTCGAGGAGGATTTGCCCGTCGACCCAGGCGCGGGGGATCACCTCGTGCATGCGGTTGATCGACCGGAGCACGGTCGACTTGCCGCAGCCCGACGGGCCGATGAA
>JAAYAS010000335.1 GCA_012719255.1 Microbacteriaceae bacterium
CCGATCATCGTCGCGGCGCGGTCGGCGATCGGCACCTCGTGCTGCTGGGCGATCTGCCCGGTGATCGCGCCGACGCCGACGATGCTCACCGGCCCGTAGGGGTCGCGCTCGGCGCCGAGGAACGCCGCCCGGAACATGTCGACGACGCGCTGCGGCATGGTGACGATGACGTCGACGACGGCGCGGGACTGCTGCCAGGCGAGCTCGACCGCCGCATCCGGGCCCTTGCGCACCCGCTCGGGCGCGGGCGAGATGCCGAGGAAGCCGACCGTCTCGGTGATGAGCAGGCCCTCGTCGTCGACGAGCGGCCGGCCGGTGAGCTCGTCGCGCACCGCCACCGCGGTGGGGGCCGGCACGGCGGTGAGGGTCGTCTCGACGCCGGCGCGCTCGACGACGACGGCGATCGGCTCGTCGGCCGAGGCGCGGATGACCCGCTGCACGGTCGCCCAGTCGGCGGCGGCGACGCCGCCGATCGAGAGGATGCGGTCGCCGGGCTCGATGCCGGCGGCGTGGCCGGGCGCGAGGTCGGTGCAGTCGTCGGGGTCGACGTCGGCCGCGGCGTCGGCGGGCGCGATGCAGCGGTGCACCTGCGCGACGGTCGTCGACGACTCGTAGACGCCGAAGGCGCCGACGACGATCGTGAAGCACACGATCGCGACGACGAGGTTCATCAGCGGGCCGCCGAGCATGATGAGCAGCCGCTGCCAGACCGGCAGCCGGTAGTAGGCGCGGTGCTCCTCCCCCGGCGGGATCGACTCGGCCGAGGCCTCGCGGCCGTCCTCGATGAGCTGCGAGAAGAAGCCGGTCGACTGCGCGCCGACGCGCTCGCCGTGCTGCGGCGGGAACATCCCGATCATCGAGATGTAGCCGCCGAGCGGCAGCGCCTTCACGCCGTACTCGGTCTCGCCGCGGCGCCGCGACCAGAGGGTGGGGCCGAAGCCGACCATGAACTGGGGCACCCGCACGCCGAAGCGCTTCGCGAAGAAGAGGTGCCCGACCTCGTGCAGCGCGATCGACACGCCGAGGCCGGCGATGGCGATCAGCACGCCGATGAGGAAGGCGAGGACGTCGATCACGAGCGACGAGCCTACGCCCCGATGCGGCGGCGCGCCTGCGCGCGCGCCCAGGCCTCGGCGCGGGCGAGCGATTCGCGGCTGGTCGCGCCCGGCTCCGGCTCGTGATCGTCGACGACCGCGGCGACGGTGTCGACGATGTCGACGAAGCGCAGGGCGCCGTCGTGGAAGGCGTCGACGGCGACCTCGTTCGCGGCGTTGAACACCGCCGGGTACGCGCCGCCCGCCTCGCCGACCCGCTTCGCGAGGCGCACCGCGGGGAACGCCTCGTCGTCGAGCGGCTCGAAGGTCCAGCTCTGCGCGCGGGTCCAGTCCATCGGCGCGACGGCGCCGGGGATGCGGGCGGGCCAGTCGAGCGCGAGCGCGATCGGCAGCCGCATGTCGGGCATCGACACCTGCGCGATGGTGCCGCCGTCGACGAACTCGACCATCGAGTGGATGATCGACTGCGGGTGCACGACGACGTCGATGCGGTCGAAGCCGAGGTCGAACAGCACGTGCGCCTCGATCACCTCGAGGCCCTTGTTCACGAGCGTCGCGGAGTTCGTGGTGACGACCCGGCCCATGTCCCAGGTCGGGTGGGCGAGCGCCTGCGCGGGCTCCACCTCGAGGAGCTCGTCGCGGCGGCGGCCGCGGAAGGGGCCGCCCGAGGCGGTGAGCACGATCCGGCGCACCTCCTCGCGGGTGCCGGCGGCGAGGCACTGGGCGATCGCCGAGTGCTCGGAGTCGACGGGCACGATCTGCCCGGGCGCGGCGATGCGGCGCACGAGGTCGGCGCCGACGATGAGCGACTCCTTGTTCGCGAGCGCGAGCGTGCGGCCGGTCTCGAGCGCGGCGAGGGTGGGGCCGAGCCCGACCGAGCCGGTGATGCCGTTGACGACGACGTCGGCCTCGGTGCCGCGCACGAGCCGCTCGGCGTCGTCGGCGCCGAGCGCGGTCGCGCCCGCGGGCAGCCCGTGCGCCTCGGCGAGGGCGGCGAGCCCCTCGGCGTCGCGGCCGGCGGCGAGCCCGACGACCTCGAAGCGGTCGGGGTTGCGGCGGACGATGTCGAGGGTCTGCTCGCCGATGGAGCCGGTGGCCCCGAGGACGAGCACGCGGCGGGACGTGTCGGTCATGCCCTCAACGGTAGCGCGCGGCCGCGTAGCATTGCCGGGTCGGTTCGTGGAGGCGAGGAGGCCGGGGAAGTGGCGAAGCAGGGCACGTTCGCGGGTGCGGATGCGGTGGAGTTGACGACGGTGTCGCGCGGCGGCTTCGTCGAGTCGCGGCACCTCGGCGCGGCAGCCGTCGTCGACGCCGAGGGCGAGCCGCTCGGCGCGCTCGGCGATGTGCGCGCCCCGATCCTCCCCCGCTCGACGCTGAAGTTCGTGCAGGCGCTCGCCTCGCTCGAGGCGGGCGCGCCGATCGAGGGCGAGCACCTCGCGATCGCCTGCGGCAGCCACAGCGGCACGCCGCTGCACGTCGCGCTCGTGCGCGATGTGCTCGAGCGGGCCGGGCTCGACGAGCGGGCGCTGCAGTGCCCGCCCGCCTGGCCGATCGACTCGGCCTCGCGCACGGCGCTCGTCCGCTCGGGCGAGCCGAACGCGCCGATCTACATGGAGTGCTCGGGCAAGCACGCGGCGATGCTCGCCGCCTGCGTCGCCGCGGGCTGGCCGATCGACGACTACCTCGACCCCGGGCATCCGCTGCAGCAGCGCATCGCCGAGACGCTCGCGCGGTTCAGCGGCGAGCGCATCGCCGCCTCGGCGGTCGACGGCTGCGGCGCGCCGGTGCACGCGGTCTCGCTGCTCGGCCTCGCGCGGGCGATGGCGCGCATCGCCTCGTCGCAGGAGTCGTCGCCGTTCGGCATCTTCCGCTCGGCGGCACGGGTCTGGCACGACGCCCGCCGCCACCCGTGGGCGCTCGCCGGGCAGGGCCGCGCCGACACGCTGATCGGCGAGGAGCTCGGGGTGCTCGCGAAGTCGGGCGCCGAGGGCGTCTACGTCGCGGTGGCGCCGAACGGCGTGTCGGCGGCGGTGAAGTTTCTCGACGGCTCGGGCCGCGGGGCGCCGCTCGTCGCGCTGCAGCTGCTCGTCACGGCGGGCGCGCTCGACCCCGATCTCGCCGCGCCGCTCATCCCCCGCCTCGGCCTCGAGGTGCTCGGCGGCGGCCGCACGGTCGGTCATGTGTCGCTCGGCGCGGGCGTGCCGAACCGCTTCGCGCCGGTCGTCGACTCGCCCTTCGCGTAGCCCGCGGGCGCCGCGCCGAGCCGGTGCGGCGCCCGGATGCGCACCGGCGCGCCGTCGTCGAACTCGACGCGCTCGACCCGGCCGTCGGGGTGGCGCAGCAGCCCCGTCGACCAGTGATCGGCCACCGTCGGCGGCATCGGATCGGCGCGGAAGAGGTTGCGCCACTCCCCCGCGCCGGCGCCGACGACGAGCACCGGCACGCGCTCGCCGAGCCGCGGCAGCGCGCCGAACGCGGCGTGCCACTGGTCGAGGTCGCCGATGCGCACGGGGGCGCCGGCGAGCAGCGCGTCGACGCCCTCGCGCGCGGCGGCGGGCGTCGGCGGC
>JAAYAS010000336.1 GCA_012719255.1 Microbacteriaceae bacterium
TCATCGTGCGCGGCTCGGTCGTGCGCGGCCCGGTCGTGCACGGCTCGGTCGTGCGCGGCTCGGTCGTGCGCGGCCCGGTCGTGCCCGACCGCGTCGCGCCCGGCTCCGTCGCCCACGGCTTCACCGACCCGCTCCTCGCCGCGGGCGGGGTCGCCGGGCGCCGCGCCGTCATCGGCGTCGGCCTCGCGCGCCGCGAGCGCCGCGACGAGCGCTGCGGCGATCTCGCCGACGGTGCCGCGCGGCAGCGCGATGCCGTGGTCGAGGGCGGTGTCGAGCGTCTCGCGCCAGGCCGCCGCGGCCGGATGCAGCTCGCGGTCGGGGCCCGACAGCGCACCGCCGCGACCGTGCTCGACCCGCTCCCGCCGCGCATCCCGCCGCCGGCGGCGCACGAACCCGGGCGCCGCGAGCGCGAGCGCGACGAGCAGCGCGACCGCGGCGATCGCCCCGAGCACCGCGAGCACGGGCCCCGAGAGCAGGGGCGCCGCATCCGCCTCGCCGTCGGTGCGCGCGGGGTCGGTCTCGTCGGGCCGCTCGGTCTCGTCGGCCGGGTCGGGCTCGGCCTCGGTCGGCGTCGGCTCGACGGGCTGCTCGGTCGGCTCGGGGGTCTCGGTCGGCTGCGCCTCGGCGCCCTCCTCGCCGAGCTCGGGCACCGAGAGCTCGCCGAGCCCCTCGGCGGGGGTCGTCTCGAACGGCACCCAGCCGTAGCCGGGCACCCAGAACTCGGCCCAGGCGTGGAGATCGTCGGTGGTGACGGTGTAGACGGGCTGGCCGACCGAGTACACCGAGTCGAACGCGCCCGGCGTGAAGCCGACCTGGATGCGCGTGGGGATGTCGAGCATCCGGCCCATCACCGCCATGGTGCTCGCGAAGTGCACGCAGTAGCCGCTGCGCGCCTCGAGGAACGCGGCGATGACGTCGAGGTTCGTGCCGTCGTAGCCGCCGGCGACCGGCGCCTGCTCGGAGTAGTCGAAGGCGCCGCCGGTGAACCACTCCTGCAGCTGCAGGGCCTGCTCGTAGGGGCCGGCCTCGGCGTCGACGACCTGCGCCATCGCGGTGCGGATCGGCTCGAGCGCGGCCTCGTCGTCGGGCAGCTCGGTGAGCCCGGGCAGCTGCACCGCCTCGGTGCCGGTGCGCAGGGCGAGCTCGCCGCTGCTCGGCATCGCGATGGCGGTGCGCACGTGGTAGCCGAGCGCGAACGCCTCGCCGTCGACCTGGCGCACATCGCCGGTCGCCTCGTCGCGGCGGTAGTCGGCGGGCACGTCGGTGTAGACGTCGGTCGGGTGGAAGTGCGGCAGGTAGGGCGTGACGCCGGGGTTCAGGATGATGTTCACCGTCTGCGGCGCCCCGCCGAGCACGAGGTCGGTGCCGGGCCAGCCGCTCGGCGGCCGGTGCTCGTCGCCGGGCACGTCGCCGTCGCCGGCGAACTCGGCCGGCCGCCACTCCGACCCCGCCTCGAGCTCGGTGAGCGACACGAGCGAGAGGTACGGCAGGCTCCCCTCGGTCTGCGAGGTCGCGTAGCGGAGCATCTCGGTCGGCTGGTCGCGGCGCAGGTCGTCGCCGAGGTCGATGATCGGGTTGACGCGGTTCACCGACAGGCTCGGCACCGGTGCGAGCTGCTGCCACAGCGCGCCCGAGGCGGGCGGCAGCAGCGGTGCGACGAGAGCGGCGGCGCCGATCGCGGCGAGCCCGGCGACGAGCGCGCCCGAGAGGCCGCCGGCGCCGCGGCCGTCGGCGGTGTAGCCGACCGCGGCGCGCGCCTCGTCCTCGCAGCGGCGCCGCCAGCGGGCGCTCGTGTAGAGCAGCACGACGACGAGCGCGAGCACGAGCGTCCACGCCCACCACGGGGCGGCCGGCTGGCCGAGCACGGCGGTGAGCGCGGGGAGGACGGCGATCGGGGCGAGCACCGCCGCCGGCGCCCGCAGGCCGAACGCGGCGAGATCGGCGAGCGCGGCGACGAGCATCGCGAGCACCGCGAGCATCACGACGACCGCCGGGGTCTCGCGCAGCGGCGGCAGGTCGTTCGGCAGCTGCTCGCCGAACTCGACGACGCGGCGGCCGAGCACCGCGAACACGTCGAGCGGCCCGTCGGGTCCGGCCGCGATCGCGCCGGCGACGACGAGCGTCGCGAACATCGCGGCGACCGACAGGCCGGTCGAGCCGGTGAGGCTCCGCACGGCCTGCGCGGCGCCGAGCACCGCGATGACGCACAGCGCGGCGGGCAGCA
>JAAYAS010000337.1 GCA_012719255.1 Microbacteriaceae bacterium
AGTACCGCGACACCGTGCGCGACTTCTGGCGCGGCGAGCCGGCGACCCTCGGCGAGTTCGCCACCCGCATCACCGGCTCGCCCGACCTCTACGAGCGCTCCGGCCGCCGCCCGGTCGCCTCGATCAACTTCGTCACCGCCCACGACGGCTTCACCCTGAACGACCTCGTCTCGTACAACCACAAGCACAACGACGCGAACGGCGAGGGCGGCCGCGACGGCGAATCGCACAACCGATCGTGGAACTGCGGCGCCGAGGGGCCGACCGACGATCCCGAGATCAACGCGCTGCGGGCGCGCCAGCAGCGCAACTTCATCGCGACGCTGATGCTCTCGCAGGGCGTGCCGATGCTGCTCCACGGCGACGAGCTCGGCCGCACCCAGCAGGGCAACAACAACACCTACGCGCAGGACAACGAGCTCTCGTGGATCGATTGGGAGAACGCCGACCAGCCGCTCACCGAGTTCGTGCGGGCGCTCGCGAAGCTCCGCGCCGACCACCCGACGTTCCGCCGCCGCCACTTCTTCAACGGCAAGGTCGCGAAGCGCGGCGAGGGCGAGGGCCTGCCCGACGTCGTGTGGCTGTCGACCGACGGCAGCCAGATGGTCGACGAGGACTGGAACGAGGCGTTCGTGCGCGCCATGGGGTACTTCCTCAACGGCGACGCGATCGCCGGTCGCGACCTGTACGGCCAGCGCATCACCGACCGCAGCTTCATCGTGTACTTCAACGCCTCGGAGATGCACGTCGACATCACCCTGCCCTCGCGCGAAATCACCATGCGCTGGGAGGTCGTCATCGACACCGCGGGCCGGCTCACCGACGCCGAGCCGCTCGACAAGGGCGCGCAGTTCCAGCTCGAACCGCGCTCGCTCGTCGTGCTCCGCGAGTTCCACGAGCCCGAGGACGAGCCCGACCACTCGGTCGCCGCCTCGATCGCCACGCGCACGCAGGCGATCCCGATCGTCGGCCACCAGACCGACGAGACGGCGCACTGACCCGCGCCCACCGCATCCCCCGCCCGCCCCGACCACGAAAGGAACCGCGCATGCGCACCCCCCGCAGCACGTACCGGCTGCAGCTCACCCCCGAGTTCACGTTCGACGACGCGCGCGCGCAGCTGCCCTACCTCGCGAAGCTCGGGGTCGACTGGGTGTACCTGTCGCCGATCCTGCAGTCGACCACCGGCTCGCAGCACGGCTACGACGTCGTCGACGCGACCCGCGTCGACGAGGCCCGCGGCGGCCGCGAGGGCTTCGAGCGCTTCGCGCGCGCGGCGCACGACGCCGGTCTCGGCGTGCTCGTCGACATCGTGCCGAACCACATGGGCATCGCCGTGCCGCGCGAGAATCCGTGGTGGTGGGATGTGCTCGCGCACGGCCGCGAGGCCGAGCACGCCGATTTCTTCGACATCGACTGGGACGCCGCCGACGGCCGCGTGCTCGTGCCCGTCGTCGGCGACGACGACATGCCGCAGGCGCCGGGCGACCCGATCGCGCACCTCGAGGTCGATCGGGATGCGGGCGTGCTGCGCTACTGGGACCTCGAGCTGCCGCTCGCGCCCGGCTCGGCCGACGACGGCGCCGACGCCCGCGAGGTGCACCGCCGCCAGCACTACCGGCTCGTGCACTGGCGGGTCGGCGACTGGGCGCTGAACTACCGGCGGTTCTTCACGATCACGACGCTCGCCGGGCTGCGCGTCGAGGACGAGCGCGTCTTCGACGCCGCCCACGCCGAGATCCTCCGCTGGGTGCGCGAGGGCCTCGTCGACGGGCTGCGCATCGACCACCCCGACGGACTGCGCGACCCGGCCGGCTACCTCCGCCGCCTCCGCGAGGCGACCGGCGGCGTGTACGTGTCGGTCGAGAAGATCCTCGAGCCCGGCGAGGAGCTGCCCGACGACTGGGCGTGCGAGGGCACCACCGGCTACGACGCCCTCGGGGAGTTCGAGCGCGTGATGATCGCGCCCGACGGGCTCGACGACCTCGGGGCGTTCGCCGCCTCGCTGTCGACCCGCGACACCGACGACTGGCCGACGCTCGTGCACGCGATGAAGCGCGAGGTCACCGACGAGCCGCTGCAGGCCGAGCTCGCCCGCGTCGCCCGCGAGCTCGCCGCCGACGGCATCGAGGGCGATGGCGTCGTCGACGCGCTCGCCGAGATCGCCGCGAGCATGCCCGTCTACCGCACCTACCTCCCCCACGGCGAGGAGATCGTGCGCCGCGCGGCCGTCGACGCCGCCGATTGGCGGCCCGACCTGCGCGGCGAGCTCGAGCGGCTCGTGCCGGTGCTCACCGACCCGCGCCGGGCCGCGGCGCTGCGCTGGCAGCAGACGACCGGGATGGTGATGGCGAAGGCCGTCGAGGACCGTGCGTTCTACCGCTGGTCGCGCCTCACCTCGCTCAACGAGGTCGGCGGCGACCCGGCCTCCGGCGCGCTCGCCCCCGACGCCTTCCACGAGGCGCAGCGGCGCCGGCACGAGCGCCGGCCGCTCGCGCAGACCGCGCTCACCACGCACGACACGAAGCGCTCGGAGGACACCCGCGCCCGCATCGACGTGCTCGCCGAGATCGCCGACGAATGGGCCGACGCGCTCGACGAGCTGCTCGACATCGCACCGCTGCCGAACCGCGGCTTCGCGAACCTCGTGTGGCAGGCGGTGATCGGCGCCTGGCCGGCGTCGCGCGAGCGGTTGCACGCCTACGTCGAGAAGGCCGCCCGCGAGGCCGGCGACATCACGACCTGGACCGCGATCGACGCCGAGTACGAGGCCGCGCTGCACCGCGCGGTCGACGCGGCGTTCGACCACCCCGCCGCGCGCGCGATCGTCGCCCGGCTCAACGAGCGCGTCACCCCCGCCGGCGACTCGAACTCGCTCGTGCTCAAGGCGATGCAGCTGCTCGCGCCCGGCGTGCCCGATGTGTACCAGGGCACGGAGCTGTGGGACCGCTCGCTCGTCGACCCCGACAACCGCCGACGGGTCGACTGGTTCGCGCGGGCCGCCGCGCTCGACGCGGTGACCAAGGGCGCCCGGCCCGAGATCGACGAGACCGGGGCCGCGAAGCTCATGGTCGTCACCGCCGCGCTGCGGCTGCGACGCCGCGCCCCCGAGCGGTTCGACGAGTACACCCCGCTCGAGGTGACCGGCCCGGCGGCCGAGCACGCGATCGCCTTCGACCGCGGCGGCGTCGTGCTCGTCGGCACCCGGCTGCCGATCGGCCTCGCCGAGGGCGGCGGCTGGTTCGACACCCGCGTGCACCTGCCCGAGGGCGAGTGGGTCGATCAGCTCAGCGGCCGCGAGGCGCACGGCGCGGCCTCGGTGGCGGCGCTCCTCGCCGAGCTGCCGCTGTCGATCCTCGCACGGCGCTGAGCCCGGGGCTCGCGGGATGATGGGTGCGGCGGATCCTCGCGGGGCGGGGCGCGGGGCCTCGCGCTCTGTCCGCTCGGCGCCGCCCCGCCGGCGCCGCGGCGCGCGTGCGCCCCGCATCCCCGACGCCGATCCGCGACCCGGCCCCCGATGACCGGCGCCGGCGGTGCGTACGGTGCCGGCGCGGCCACCGGCGACACGAGCGACACGAGCGACACGAGCGACACGAGCGAGACGACGACCACGAGCGAGACGAGCACGACGAGCGAGATGAACGGCACGAACGAGACGAACGGCACGGACGAGAACGACATGAGCGAGACCCACGGCATCCACGGCACCGGCGGCGCGGCGGAAGCCCGCGCGGCGGCGGCGAGCACCGTCCCGGGCGGCCCCGCGGCAGGCGGCACGGCGGCGAGCGGCGCGGCTGGAGTCGGCGCAGCTGCGGGCGGCACGGCGGCGAGCGGCACGGCGGCATGCAGTGCGGCGTCCGGCGGTGCGGCTCCGGCCGGTCGCCCGAGCGGCGCGGCGCCGCATCCCGATGAGCCGAGCGTCGACACGGCGCCGATCTCGCTCGTGCGCGACTCCCGCTTCGACGTGTGGGCGCCGCGGGCGCAGCGGATGCGGCTGCTCGTCGACGGCCGCGAGTACCCGATGTCGCGCTCCGACGAGTCGTGGTGGCGGCCGGTGGGTCTGCCGCTGCTCGACCCGCGCGCGCCGCTCGGCGAGCACGACTACGGCTATCTCATCGACGACGACCCCGACCCTCGGCCCGACCCTCGGTCGCGCCGCCAGCCGGCGGGCGTGCACGGCCTGTCGCGCACCTTCGACGCCGGCGCGTTCGAGTGGACCGACGCCGCGTGGACCGGCCGGCAGCTCGCCGGCGGCGTCGTCTACGAGCTGCACATCGGCACGTTCACTCCCGACGGCACCCTCGATGCGGCGATCGACCGGCTCGACCACCTCGTCGACCTCGGCGTCGACTTCGTCGAGCTCATGCCGGTGAACGCCTTCAACGGCGACCACGGCTGGGGCTACGACGGCGTCTACTGGTACGCGGTGCACGAGCCGTACGGCGGGCCGTTCGCGTACCAGCGCTTCGTCGACGCCTGCCACGCGCGCGGCCTCGGGGTGATCCAGGACGTCGTCTACAACCACCTCGGCCCCTCGGGCAACTACCTCGGGATGTTCGGCCCCTATCTCGCCCCGCAGCACACCACCGCGTGGGGCGACGGCGTGAACCTCGACGGCTTCGACAGCGACCAGGTGCGCCGCTACATCATCGACAACGTGCTCATGTGGGTGCGCGACTTCCACGTCGACGGGCTGCGGCTCGACGCCGTGCACGCGCTCGTCGACACCCGCGCGAAGCACATCCTCGAGGAGATCTCCGACGAGGCCGACGCGATCTCGGCGTTCCTCGGCCGGCCGATCTCGCTGATCGCCGAGTCGGACCTCAACGCGCCGCGCATGATCGCGACCCGCGACGCCGGCGGCTACGCCCTCACCGCGCAGTGGTCGGACGACTTCCACCACGCCGCGCACGTGTGCCTCACCGGCGAGGACGACGGCTACTACGAGGACTTCGCCGAGCAGGGCGGCGGCTTCGGCGCGCTCGAGAAGGTGCTCACGAAGGGCTTCTACCACGACGGCTCGCTGTCGACGTTCCGCCGCCGCCACCACGGACGGCCGCTGAGCCCGACGACCCGCGCCTGGCGGCTCGTCGCCTCGACGCAGAACCACGACCAGATCGGGAACCGGGCGCGCGGCGACCGGCTCTCGGAGACGCTCTCGCCCGACCAGCTCGCCGTGGGCGCGACGCTGCTGCTGTGCGCGCCGTTCACGCCGATGCTGTTCATGGGCGAGGAGTGGGGGTCGGCGACGCCGTTCCAGTTCTTCTCGTCGCACCCCGAGCCCGAGCTCGCCGAGGCGACCTCGCGCGGCCGCATCGAGGAGTTCGCGCGGATGGGGTGGGATCGGAGCGAGGTGCCGAACCCGCAGGACCCGGAGACCTTCCGGCGCTCGAAGCTCGAGTGGCAGGACCTCGACTTCCCCGAGCACCAGCGGCTGCTCGGCGTGTACCGCGAGCTGCTCCGGTTGCGTCGCACGCATCCCGAGCTCGCCTCGCCGTGGCTGCGCGATGTGACGGTGACCGCGGATGCGGAGGCGCGCACGTTCTCCTTCTGGCGCGGCGATCTGCAGGTGGTGCTGAACTTCGCCGCCGAGGAGCGGCAGGTCGAGCTCGACGTCGACGTGCGGTACACGAAGTACCGCGAGCTGCCGAAGCTGCTGTTCGCGACGCGCGAGGGCGTGTCGGTGCGGATGCGGGAGGGCGAGGGTCGGGAGGCCGTCGACATCGCGACGATGCCGGCGCACTCGGCCGCGGTGTTCGGGCCCGAGCCGCAGCCGGCGCCGGAGCCGTAGGCCGCAGCCTGGCGCCGCAGCCCGGAGCGGCGCGCGGCACCGGGTCCGGCGCTTCGGTGTCGTGACCCGGCTCATCAGCGATACCACCCGGCCAGCGGCCCGGCGGCACCGCGGCACCGCGGCACCGCGGCCCCGCGGCACCCTCGCCCGGCGGTCGACGGCTCGGTCCGGCCGCGCGGCGACGCGGTCAGGCCGCGCGGCGACGGGCATCGCGGAGCCGCTCGGGCGGGAGCGGGGTCGGCGGGTTCGCGGCCCGGAAGGCCGGGTCGAAGCGCTTGCGGCCACCGAGCCGCGGCGTGCCGGCGAGATCGATCTGCCAGGGCGGGATGAACCAGACCGTACCGCCGCCAACGGCGTTCGGTGGACGATCCGGGTCGTGCGCGATCGCCACGCGCCATCCCTCGTGCACCCGGTGGTGGCAGGTGGTGCAGAGGAGCACGCCGTTGTCGAGGTCGGTCGTGCCATCGTGGAGCATCCACCACCGGACGTGATGCGCCTCGGTGAGATGCGGCGGCAGTCCGCAGAAGGCGCAGCCGCCGTCGCGTTCGACGAGCGCGAGCCGCTGGGCTCGAGTGAAGAACCGCGAGCGCCGCCCGAGATCGAGCACCTCGCCATCGCCGCCGAGCACGATCGGGATCGCCTCGGCCGCCGCCGCGAGCCGCCGCGCGGTGGCCGCGTCGATCGGACCGAACCCGTCGATCGAGGGCGCGCCGAACGGCCTCGGCGCGCCGCTCGTCGCCGCAGGTTCGCGTCGGCCGGGTTCGGCGCCGTTGCCCGCGTCACCGACCCGGCCCGCACCGTCGAGGTCGGCGCTGTCGGGCAGCGCGGTCGGCCGGAAGCGCACCCTCAGGGTCCCGCTCGCACCCGGGTGCTGCTCGCCGGCGGTCCGTTCGCCGGCGCTGCGCGGGTCGGTACCGCGCAGTTCGGAGTCGCGGTGGTCGTCGTCGCACCGCTCGGCATCGTGCGGGTCGGCATCGCGCGGGTCGGCATCGCGCCGGTCGGGGTCGTTCCCATCCTCGACCTGCTTCGCCGTGCCCTGCTCGAGGGCGCCGCGGTGGTGCCCGGACGGTGCATCGCCGCGGAGGTCGTCGAGCGACATCCGAACGACCACCGTGGTCGTGGTCGAGGGAAGTCCGTCGCCGCCGCACGCGAGCGCGTGCCGGCACAGCGTGGCGAGCGCGTCGGCGGCGAGCTGCCCGATCGTGCGATCGTCGGTGGCGACCGGACCTCCGCGGTCATCGCCGCCGGGATCGGCGGCTGCACCAGCGGCACTATCGGCGCCGCCGTCGCCCGGGTCGGCAGGGCCGGTCGGGTCGGCAGGGCCGGCAGGGGCGCCCGGATTGGCCGGGTCCGCAGCCGCAAGGCCAGAAGCGCCGTCCGCAACGGCGGCGTCACCCTCCTCGCCCCCGGCGCCACCGGCAGCGCCGCCCTCAGGGCCGCTGGGAGCGGAGCCGGCGACCGGGGAGTCCGTTCCACTGGCTCGCTCCCGGCGGGCGGCGAGCTGCTGGCCGACGATCGCGTCGATGGCGAGCTTGATCGGGGCTCCGGTCTCGGCGTCGAACCGGCCCCGGATCGTCATCATGCCGTCGGCGTCGGTGCCGATCACGAGGTTCCGGTTGCGACGGTGCCGCTCGAGGGTCGGCGCGACGCCGTCGGGGTCCACATGCGCCTCGAGCTCCGCGATGACGCGCTGCAGTTCGCGGAGCGTGAGCTGCGGGGCGGACTCGACGAGCAGCTCCTCGGCGCGGTCGCGCTCGTCGTGGTCGACCCGCGGGGCGATGCGGCGGTCGAAGTCGACGATCGCGTGGGCCGCCGCCAGCCCGAGGGCGCCGTCGTCGAGCGCCGCCGCCACGTGCTCGCATCGGGCGCGCATCGGCTCGCCCAGGCCGTCGCGCACCACCACCGCGGCGCCGACCCTCGTGAGCCGCTTCGCCTCTGCCGGATGCGCGCCGAGCCGCACGGCGACGAGCTCGTCGGCGTGGCGGTATCCGTGGCGCCGGGCGAGCCGCTCGGCGCCGAGCTCGGGGCGGGAGCGCTCGGCGACCTCGGCCGCGAGCACGACCGCGACACCGTCGACCGCCCGCCGGAGCGCACCGAGCACGTCGAGCATGCTCGCGAGCCGAGCGTCGGCGGCGCCGGCGGTCGCGGCCTCGATGCCGTCCGCTCCCGCCTCGGCCTCGGCCGAGACGAGCTCGCGGGCGAATGCCTCGAACCGCTCGCGGAGCGCACCGAGCGAACCGCGCTCGACGGCAATGGGGCGATGGTCGATGGACACGACGGCCACCTCCTCGGGAGGGCGTGATCGGCGGACGCGCGCGCACCGGCCGACGCCGGCGCCCGCGCCACGGGCGGAACCGAATGAGAGCAGCACCAACGAAGAAGAAGCGCACCAACCGATCGGATGCCGCGCAATCGCACCGCACCCGCTGCCGTCTGAGTGCACTCAGCATCCCACAGTCATCGAACGGATGTTCGAGAATCTCCTGTGAGCCGCGGACCCGGCCGCTCGATCAGTCGACGCCCTGGCTCGGCCGGTTCGGCCGCTCGCTGAGCCCGGTGCCGCGGTCGCGCCGCTCGCGCCGGCCGAGCAGCGAGGCGGGCCGCAGCGCATCCCGCCCGAACCGCGCGGTCGCCGCGTCGACGGTCTGCTCCGCCGCCTCCCAATCGTCGTCGCCGCCCTCGTCCCAGAGCGTCACGGCGGTGGCGTCGCCCGCCGGCGAGAGGCCGTCGGCGCGCACGCCGATGAGCCGCACCGGGCGGCCCTCCGAGTGCAGCTCGGCGAGCAGCCGCGCCGCCGCGCGGAACAGCACGAGCCCCGTGCTCGACGGCCGCTCGAGGCGCTCCTGCCGGGTGACCGTCTCGAAGTTCGCCCATCGCAGCTTCACCGCGACCGTGCTCGCGACTAGCCCCGCTCTGCGCAGGCGCGCACCCACCGCATCCGCCTGCGCCCGCACCTCGCGCTCGAGCTCGGCGTGCGAGGTCACGTCGACCTCGAAGGTCTGCTCGTGCGACACCGACTTCTCGCGCCGCTCGACGACGACCTCGCGGGCATCGCGGCCCCAGGCGAGATCGGCGAGCCGCTCGGCCATCGCCCGCCCGAGCAGCCGCTCGAGCACGTGCTCCGGAGTGTGCGCGAGCTCGTGCACGGTCGAGACGCCCCGCGAGCGCAGCTTGCGCTCGGTCGTCTCGCCGACCCCCCACAGGGCCCCCACCGGCAGCGCGTGCAGGAACGGCACGGTCTCGGCGTCGGGCACCACGAGCATCCCGTTCGGCTTGCACTTGCCGCTCGCGAGCTTCGCGACGAACTTCGTCGACGCCGCCCCCACCGAGCAGGTGAGCCCGGTGCGCGCGTGCACCTCGGCGCGGATGCGGCGGGCGATCTCGGC
The DNA here is from genome assembly GCA_012719255.1 of Microbacteriaceae bacterium. Classification (GTDB taxonomy): domain Bacteria; phylum Actinomycetota; class Actinomycetes; order Actinomycetales; family Microbacteriaceae; genus Gulosibacter. Next base: position 9,178 of record JAAYAS010000337.1, read on the forward strand.
GGGAGAGCCGAACAGCCGCGTCGCCCCCGAGACGTCGAGGAACGCCTCGTCGATCGACAGCGGCTCGACGAGCGGCGTGAAATCGGCGAACACCGCCATCACCTCGGCGCTCGCGCGCCGGTACCGCTCCATGCGGCCGGGCAGCACGACGGCGTGCGGGCACAGCTGGAGCGCCCGCGCCATCGGCATCGCCGAGCGCACGCCGAACGCGCGCGCCTCGTAGCTCGCCGACGAGACGACGCCCCGGCCGCCGGCGCCGCCGACGACGACCGGCCGCCCCACGAGCTCCGGCCGCTCGAGCAGCTCGACCGCGACGAAGAAGGCATCCATGTCGACGTGCAGGATCGTCGCGCCCGCATCATCGCCGCCGACGAGGCGGGCTCCGAGATCCTTGCGCGACATGCCGATATTGTCGCCCGTGCCAGCGACAGCCCGCCCGCAGCGCGCCCGGATGCGCGGACCCCCACCACTCGCACCGCGCGTGTCGGAGGCCGACCGTAGACTGCGCGGCATGGATGCGAAGGAACTCAACGCCACCCGGGCCTGGCTCGCGCACTACGCCGAGGGCGTGCCCGCCGACATCGAACCGGCCGACTGCTCGCTCTACGAGGTGCTCGCGCGCACCGCCGCCGCCCACCCCGACTCGCCCGCGCTCGAGTTCTTCGGCGCCGAGCTCACCTTCGCCGAGCTGCACGACCGCGTGCTGCGCTTCGCGAACGGCCTGCGCCGCATCGGCGTGCAGCGCGGCGACCGCGTGGCGCTCGTCATGCCGAACTGCCCCCAGCACGTCATCGCCTACTACGCCGTGGTCCGCCTCGGCGCCGTCGCCGTCGAGCACAACCCGCTCTACACCCGCGACGAGCTGCTCACGCAGTACCGCGACCACGGCGCCGAGATCACCATCGCGTGGGACAAGGTCGCCCCGACGGTGCAGTCGCTGCGCGGCGAGGTGCAGGTGCGCCACGTCATCTCGGTGAACATGACCGCGGCGATGCCGCTGAAGATGCGGCTGCTGCTGCGCCTGCCCGTGAAGAAGGCGCGCGAGAGCCGCAAGAAGCTCACCGCGCCCGCGCCCGGCACGGTGCCGTTCGAGAAGCTGCTCGGCCAGAAGCCGCTCGGCGAGGCCTACGTCGGCCCCCGGCCCGACGACCTCGCCGCGCTCGCCTACACCTCGGGCACCACCGGCACGCCGAAGGGCGCGATGCTCACGCACGCGAACCTCGTGTCGAACGGCCGCCAGGGCGCCGCCTGGATGCCCGAGTTCACGCCCGGCCGCGAGACGATCCACCTCTTCCTGCCGCTGTTCCACTCGTTCGGCCTGCTGCTCGGCATCATCTACGGGGCGACCTCGGCCTCGCGCGTCGTGCTCTTCCCGTCGTTCGAGCCCGAGCTCATCGCGGCGGCCTCGAAGAAGAACCCGCCGACGTTCGTGCCCGGCGTGCCGCCGATGTACGACCGGCTCGCCCGCAGCGCCGACGACCTCGGCATCGACCTCTCGCAGGCGCGCTACGCGATGAGCGGCGCGATGACCCTCACCGACGCGACCGTGCACCGCTGGGAGGCCGTCGCCGGCGGTCGACTCACCGAGGGCTACGGACTCACCGAGGCCTCGCCGTTCTGCTGCGTCAACCCGTTCTCGACGAGCCGCAAGATCGGCACGATCGGACTGCCCGCGCCGTCGACGACCGCGAAGGTCGTCGACCCCGACGATCCGACCCGGGAGGTCGAGCTCGGCGAGCCGGGCGAGCTGCTCATCCATGGGCCGCAGGTGTTCCGCGGCTACTGGCAGAACGAGGAGGAGACCGCGAAGACGCTCCTTCCCGGCGGCTGGCTCCGCACCGGCGACCTCGTGACGCAGGATGAGGACGGCTTCATCACGATCGTCGACCGCAAGAAGGAGATCATCATCACCGGCGGCTTCAACGTGTCGCCGACCGAGGTCGAGAAGGTGCTCGCCGACGCCCCCGGCCTCGCCGAGGCCGCCGTCGTCGGCGTCCTCCGCGGTTCGAGCGGCATCGAGTCGATCACGGCCGCCGTGGTGCTCGAGGAGGGCGCCGAGTTCGACGAGGCCGCCGTGCGCGAGCACGTGCGCGAGCACCTCGCCGAGCACAAGCGCCCCCGCAGCTACGTCGTGTGGGAGGAGCTGCCGAAGTCGCTGCTCGGCAAGGTGCTGCGCCGCCGCGTGCGCGAGACCCTGCAGTCCGACCCGAAGGCGACCCGCGCGGCCGACGCCCCCGACGACGAGGCCGAGCAGTAGCGCACGCACCGGCGGTGCTCGCTCCGCGCGGAGCGGGCACCGCCGGTGCTTCGGCGCAGGGCTGAGCGCTCAGGGTTCAGGGCGGAGGGTTCGGGGCGCAGGGTTCGGGGCTCAGGGCGCAGGGCTCAGGAGAAGTGCGCGGCACCGGCTCGCGTGACGTGCAGCAGCCCGTCGTCGCCGACGCCGAGCAGCCCCTTGCGCACCGTCTGCCGCAACGAGGCGCCGATGTTCACCGGCACCCGCCAACCCGCCCGTTCGTATCCCGCGATGACGGCACGGGGCGACACCTCGTGGCCGCGGGTCTGCAACCACGTCGCGATCACGACGTTGCGCTGATCGTTGTTCGCCGGCGGCGCCGCGGCGACGAGCCCCCGGAGCGTGCGGTGCTGCGGCAGGTCGTCGGCGGGCACCGCGCCCCGGGCGGCGATGACGTCGCTCTCCCAGGCCGGCTGACCCGGTCGATCCGCGCCGGCCGGTACCGCGAGCCGGTCGCCGGGTGCGCCGATGCCCTCCGCCGCGAGCGCCGCGCGATCGCCGGCCTCATCACGGCCGGCCGCGTCGTCGACGGCGACCGCCGCGCCCGCGATCCCGCCGCGCGCAGCACCACCGGCAGCGGCATCGGCGCCCCGCACGTCGAGGGGCACCAGATCGTCGACGGCGGCGCCATCAACGACGATCGCGGTGACGTAGGCGTCGAACACCGCGCGCCGCACCTCGGGCGCATGCCGATCGACGAGCTCGACGAGCTCGCCGATCACCGGCACGAGCCGCACGAACCCGCTCGCGGCGGCCGGCGCCCGCCCGTCGGATGCGGGGGCCTCGCCGCTCTCGCCCCTCTCGCCGCTCTCGCCCCTCTCGCCCCTCTCGCCGCTCCCGCCGCTCCCGCCGGGCCGGCCCGCGGTGCGCTCCGCGGCCCGCGCGTCCCGCGGGTGCGGCTCGGTCCGGGCGCGCGGCTCGCCCGGCGCGCGGTCCTCCGCCGACGCATCCCCACCGCGCGGCTCGCCCGGCGCAGGCTGCGCTCCCTGGGCGCGCTGCTCTTGGGCACGCTGCTCCTCGACACGCTGCTCCTGGGCACGCAGGTCCTCGGCACGCTGCTCCTCGGCGCGGCGCTCGGCCTTCTCGCGCTTGCGCGCGCGCTTGGCCGCCTTGGCGGCCTTGCCGCCCTTGTCGCCCTTGTCCGACTTGTCGCCCTTGCCGGCATTGCCGGCCTTGTCGCTCTTGCCCGACTTGGCGGTCTTGCTCTTCGCCACTCCGGTGCCCTCCTCGTGCTCGAGAGGCGACCGCGGCGCCGGTCCCGGTGCTGCGGGGCCCGCAGCGCCGAGCCGTGCACCCGATCGGGGCGGACCCCTCGTCATGCGATCATCTCAGCAGTACGGTACCGCTCCGAGGGACATGTGCGGCGCACGCGCCCGCCGCGCCGCGTCGCTCCCTGCGGCGCACGCCATCCCGGCCGCCCATCCGCCCCGCCGTAGACTGGCCGGCGTGAGCAACGACCCCAGCAGCCCCGACGCCCGCGCCGACGCCGCCTCGAGCCGCAACGCCCCGCTCGGCTGGATCGGCAGCGGCCGCGCCGCGTTCCTGCCGTCGGAGGCGAGCGACCTCGAGCGGCTGCCGCCCCTCGAGTCGTTCATCGCCACGCTCAACCTCATCGACACGGGCGCCCGCACGAGCGAGGACATCTACACCGGTCAGAGCCAGTGGATGCCGCACGGCCGCATCTTCGGCGGCCAGGTCGCCGCGCAGTCGATCATCGCCGCGACCCGCACCGTTTCGGAGCTTCGGCCGATCCACTCGATGCGCGGCTACTTCCTCCGCCCCGGCGACATCCGCTATCCGATCACCTTCGCCGTCGACCGCATCCACGACGGCGGCTCGTTCTCGACCCGGCACGTGCAGGCGTTCCAGCAGGGCGAGCCGATCTGGTCGATGATCGCGAGCTTCCAGATCGAGGAGGAGGGGCTCGACCACCAGATCGACATGCCCGCCGACCTCCCCGACCCCGACACGCTCGAGTCGGAGGCCGAGCACGTCGAGCGCGCCGGCGAATCGCTCGCGAACTACTGGGTGCGCCGCCGTCCGTTCGCCATGCGCCACGTCGACGGCCCCATCTACCTCTCGCCCGGCCCGCACACCGACCCGGTCGACCAGGTGTGGATCAAGGCGACCGGCCCGCTCCCCGACGATCCGCTCGTGCACCGCGCGGCGCTCGCCTATGTGAGCGACTACCTCATGCTCGACCCCGCGCTGCGCCGCCACGGCCTCGCCTGGACCGACCCGCGCATCCGCGTCGCGAGCCTCGACCACGGCGTGTGGTGGCACCGATTCGCACGCGCCGACGAGTGGCTGCTGTTCGAGCTGCGCTCGCCGAGCTCGCACGGCGGCCGCGCGCTCTCGCAGGGGTACTTCTACGACCGGCGGGGCCGACTCGTCGCGAGCGTCTCGCAGGAGGCGATGCTGCGGCTCAAGCAGGCCCCCGCGGAGGGTTGATCGCGCGCCCCGTCGACGCCGGCTGCGCTCCGCCCGGCACCCGTCGGTGTCAGCCGAGCTCGGCGCGGACGTACCGCCACGGGCGGTCGGCGGTCTCGAGCCGGTGCCGGCCCTCGCCGCGGCCGGCCGCGTCCTCGAACGCGGCGTCGCCGAACCAGCAGAACCAGCGGCCCTCGTCGCGCAGGCGCGTCTCGTAGTGCTCGAACGGCTCGGTCGCGGCGCGCTCGAGCAGCTCGGCCGTCGAGCCGACCGCGAGCAGCTGGTGCAGCGTCACCCAGGTCGGCACGACGAGCGTCACCTCGCCGCGCTCGTGGGCGTCGAGCATGTCGGCCGGCGCCACCCACTCGAGCTGCTCGACCTCGCCGGCCTGCGGCGTGAGCACGCCGTCGTGGCGGTCGCCGACGAAGAACCAGGTGCGGAACCGCGGCGTCGTCTCGATCGGCGGGCTCCACAGCGCGTAGGGCACGAGCGCGTCCGGCATCGCCCGCAGCCCCGTCTCCTCGTGGAGCTCGCGCACGGCGGCGGCGCGCGCGGCGAGCTCCTCGACCTCGTCGACGAGGCGGCCGACCGGGTGGTCGACCGGGTCGACGACGCCGCCGGGCCACACCCACGCGTCGGCGAACGAGGCGGTCGTCGGGCGCCGGAGCATGAGGGTCTCGAGCCGCCCGGCACGGTCGCGCGCGAGGAGCGTGGTCGCGGCGAGCCGGGAACGCCCGGCCGCACCTTCGCCTGCCGTCACGCGGTCCTCCGTCCTGCTGGGTCGTGGATGCACGCTACCCGACCGCGCGGACCCTCGCCAACCCGACCGGACGGTCCGCCCACGACAGCGCCCGGCGCCGGCCGGCCGTCCCGCCGGGCGTCCGGGATCCGCCGACTACGCTGACGAGCATGCCCGCACTCCCCCAGCCCCGGCCGACGTCGCTGCCCGACGGCCGCACGACCGCGGCCGCGCGCCGGTTGCTCGCCCCGAACCCGAGCCCGATGACGCTCGACGGCACGAACACCTGGCTGCTCGGCGCCCCCGCCGACGACGGCTCGCCGCGGCCGGCGATCGTCGTCGACCCGGGCCCCGCCCTCGAGGAGCACCTCGACGCGATCACCGCCGCCGCGCGCATCGAGCTCGTGCTCATCACGCACCGGCACCGCGACCACACCGAGGCGATCGACGCGCTCGTCGAGCGCACCGGCGCGCCGGTGCGTGCGCTGCTGCCCGAGCACAGCCGCGACGGGGCGCCGCTGCGCGACGGCGAGCGCATCGAGGCCGCGGGCGTCGCCGTCGAGGTGGTGGCGACGCCGGGGCACACCTCCGACTCGGTGTCGTTCTGGCTGCCCGACGAGGGCGTGCTGCTCAGCGGCGACACGGTGCTCGGCGGCTCGACGACCGTGATCGACCACCCCGACGGCACGCTCGGCGACTACCTCGCGACGCTCGACGCGCTCGAGCGGCTCGGCCGCGAGCGCCCCACGGGCATCCTGCCCGGGCACGGCGGCGAGATCGCCGATCTCGCCGCCGAGACCGCGCGGCTGCGCGAGCACCGGATGCGGCGGCTCGAGCAGGTGCGCGCGGCGCTCGACCGGCTCGGTCGGGATGCGCCGGTCGAGGCGATCGTCGACGACGTCTACGCCGATGCGCCGGCGCGGGTGCGCACCTGGGCGGCGCACTCGCTCGCCGCGCAGCTCGCCTACCTGCGCGGCTGAGCACCTGCGCGGCTGAGCCCGTGCGAGCGCATCCCGAATGCGCCGTGCGCTCGCGTCGGACGCGCCCGCGACGGTGCCGGGCGCGCCGCGACACCGCCCGCGCCCCGCGCATCCGCCCCGCGAACGAGCGCGGGCACCGCACCCGGAGGTGCGATGCCCGCGCTGCCGTCGATGCCGCGCTACTGCGCCGCGCGCTCGAGGATGAGCTCGCGCACGCGGGCGGCGTCGGCCTTGCCCTGCATCGCCTTCATGACGGCGCCGATGATCGCGCCGGCGGCCTGCACCTTGCCGTCGCGGATCTTCTCGAGCACGTCGGGCTGCGCGGCGAGCGCGGCGTCGACGGCCTCGATGAGCGCGCCGTCGTCGGAGACGACCGCGAGCCCGCGGGCCTCGACGACCTCGGCCGGGGTGCCCTCGCCGGCGAGCACGCCGTCGAGCACCTGGCGGGCGAGCTTGTCGTTGACGACGCCGTCGCTGATGAGCTGCTCGATGCCGGCGATCTGCTCGGGCGTCGCGAGCGAGGCCGGCTCGACCTGCTGCTCGTTCGCGAGCCGCGACAGCGGCCCCATCCACCACTTCTTCGCGCCGGCGGCGGTGGCGCCGGCGGCGACGGTGGCGTCGACCGCGTCGAGCAGGCCCGCGTTGACGATGTCCTGGAACTCCTGGTCGCCGAAGCCCCACGCCTCCTTGAGGCGGCGGCGGCGCAGCACCGGCTGCTCGGGCAGCGCCGCGCGCAGCTCGTCGACGAACGCGCGGTCGGGCCGCAGCGGCATGAGGTCGGGCTCGGGGAAGTACCGGTAGTCGTCGGCGTCGGACTTCACGCGGCCGGGCGAGGTGCGACCGGTGTCCTCGTGCCAGTGGCGGGTCTCCTGGGTGACCGTGCCGCCGGCCTCGAGGATCGCGGCCTGGCGCTGGATCTCGTAGCGCACGGCGCGCTCGATCGACCGGAACGAGTTGACGTTCTTCGTCTCGGTGCGGATGCCGAGCGCCTCCTGGCCGCGGGGGCGCAGCGAGACGTTCGCGTCGCAGCGGAGGTTGCCGCGCTCCATGCGGGCCTCCGAGACGCCGAGGGCGCGGACGATGTCGCGGATCACCGAGACGTACGCCGCGGCGAGCTCGGGGGTGCGCTCCTCGCCGCCGAAGATCGGCTTCGTGACGATCTCGACGAGGGGCACGCCGGCGCGGTTGTAGTCGACGAGCGACGACTCGGCGCCCTGGATGCGGCCGGCGCCGCCGCCGACGTGCGTGAGCTTGCCGGCGTCCTCCTCCATGTGGGCGCGCTCGATCGGCACGTGGAACACGGTGCCGTCGCCGAGCTCGACCTCGACCGAGCCGTCGAAGGCGATCGGGTCGTCGTACTGCGAGATCTGGTAGTTCTTCGGGTTGTCGGGGTAGAAGTAGTTCTTCCGCGCGAATCCCGATTCCTCGGCGATCTCGCAGCCGAGGGCGAGGCCGAGGCGGATCGAGTACTCGACGGCCTCGGCGTTGACGACCGGCAGCGTGCCGGGCAGGCCGAGGTCGACGGGGCCGATGAACGTGTTCGGCTCGGCCTCGCCCTGCTCGCCCCGGGCGGGGTTCGGCGTCGGCGAGAACATCTTCGTGCGGGTCGAGAGCTCGACGTGCACCTCGAGGCCGATGACGGGCTCGTACTTCGCGAGCGCCGCCTCGTAGTCCATGAGTTCGGGCTTGGCCATCAGCGGGTCGCCTCCTGCAGCTCGGGCGCGCCGGCGAGGAGCGCGGCGCCGCGGTCGGCGTCGAGCGCGGCCTCGAGGGCGGCGCCGACGGTGTAGAGGCGGGCGTCCTCGCGCGCCGGCGCCATGAACTGGATGCCCACCGGCAGGCCGTCGGCGAGGCCCGACGGCAGCGAGATCGCCGGCACGCCGGCGAGGTTCGCCGGGATGGTGGTGAGGTCGGCGGCGTACATCTTCGTGGGGTCGTCGCCGCGCTCGCCGAGGGTCCAGGCGACCGTCGGCGAGGTGGGCGCGGCGAGCACGTCGACCTGCGCGAAGGCGTCGGCGAAGTCGCGCTGCACGAGCGTGCGCACCTGCTGCGCCTTGCCGTAGTAGGCGTCGTAGTAGCCCGACGAGAGCGCGTAGGTGCCGAGCAGGATGCGGCGCTTCGCCTCGTCGCCGAAGCCGGCGGCGCGGGTGGCGCTCATCACGCGCTCGACGTTCGCGGCGCCCTCGGGCACGACCCGCAGGCCGTAGCGCACCGAGTCGTAGCGGGCGAGGTTGCTCGACACCTCGGCGGGCATGAGCAGGTAGTACGCGGCGACGGCGTACTCGAACGTCTCGGTGTCGATCCAGGTGACCTCGGCGCCGAGGTCGCGCAGCCGGTCGAGGGCGGCCCGGAAGTCGGCGATGACGGCGGGCTCGAAGCCCTCGCCCTCGGCGATCTGGCGGGGCACGCCGATGCGCAGGCCCTTGACGGCGCCGTCGCCGAGACCGGCGCGGGCGGCGTCGGCGAAGCTCGGCCAGGCGTGGTCGATCGAGGTCTGGTCGCGGCGGTCGTGGCCGCCGATGACGTCGTGGAGCAGCGCCGCGTCGAGCACGGTGCGGGCGGCGGGCCCGATCTGGTCGAGCGAGGAGCCCATCGCGAGCGAGCCGTAGCGGCTGACGCCGCCGTAGGTGGGCTTCACGCCGACGGTGCCGGTGACGGCGGCGGGCTGGCGGATCGAGCCGCCGGTGTCGGTGCCGAGCGCAAGCGGCGCCTCGAACGCGGCGACGGCGGCGGCCGAGCCGCCGCCCGAGCCGCCGGGGATGCGCTCGAGGTCCCATGGGTTGCGGGTGGGGCCGAAGGCGGAGTGCTCGGTCGACGAGCCCATCGCGAACTCGTCGAGGTTGGTCTTGCCGAGGATCGGCAGGCCGGCGGCGCGGAGTCGCTCGACGACGTGCGCGTCGTACGGCGGCACCCAGCCGGCGAGGATGCGGCTGGCCGCGGTGGTCTCGAGCCCCTCGGTGACGATGTTGTCCTTCACCGCGACGGGCACGCCGGCGAGCGGCGAGAGCTCGTCGCCGGCGGCGCGGCGGCGGTCGGCCTCGGCGGCCTGGGCGAGCGCGCCGTCGGCGTCGACGGCGAGGAAGGCGTTGACGGCGCCGTCGACGGCGTCGATGCGGGCGAGGTGGGCCTCGGTGGCGGCGACCGAGGTGGTCTCGCCGGTGCGGATCGCCTCGGCGAGCTCGGCGGCGGTGAGGGCGGTGAGCCGGTCGGTCATCACTGCTCCTCGCCGAGGATCGCGGTGACGCGGAAGCGGGTCTCGTCGCGGTCGGGGGCGCCGGCGAGGGCGGCCTCGCGGTCGAGGGCGTCGGCGGGCTCGTCGTCGCGCACGACGTTGTGCATGACCAGCGGGTGGCTCGCGCGCGGCACGTCGGGGGTGGTGACCTCCTGCACCTTGGCGATGAGGTGCTGGATGGTGACCAGCTGCTCGGTCATGCGGTCGACCTCGTCGGTGGTGAGGTCGATCCGCGCGAGGCCGGCGAGGTGCTCCACGTCGGCGGCGGTGATGTCGGACATGCTGCTCCGTCTTCGAATGCGATTCGGACGCACGCAAGTCTAGTCAGCCGCGTTCCCGCCCCGCACCGCCCGCCGGGCGGGCGCGGCGGGCGGTGCGGGCGATGGCGGCGGACCGCGCCGGCGTGCGCCGGGCGGGGTGCTCGGATGCGCGCGACCGCGCCGCGCG
>JAAYAS010000338.1 GCA_012719255.1 Microbacteriaceae bacterium
CGCCGACCCGGCCACCGCATCCGCCGCATCCCGCCCCCTCTCGACCGCGCACCCGCGATCGGGGCCGCGCTCAGCGCTCCTCGGCTCCATTCTCGGCCGCGAGCTCGCGCCGGCGCGAGCGCACGACGCTGAACACCTGGTGGCCGAGCATCACCACCGCCGCCCACGCGACGCCGAGCGCGAGCGCCGCGCCGACATCGCTGAACCAGTGGTGGCCGAGGTAGATGCGGCTCACGCCGACGAGCACGACGAACGCGAGCAGCCCCGCGACCGCGAGCACCTTCGTCACGGTGCGGTCGAACTGCAGCACCGCGCAGTACGCGACGACGAGCAGGATCGCCGTCGCGTTCAGCGTGTGCCCGCTCGGGAACGACGGCGACGTCTCGAACGGCGGCAGCGCATCCGCGTGCGGCGGACGGTCGCGGCCGGCGGCGTTCTTCGACACGAGCGTGAGCAGCAACGAGCCGAGCCCCGCGATCGCGGTGAGCAGCAGCGGGCGCCAGCTGCGCGCCGCCCACGACAGCGCGACGGCGAGCACGACGCCGACGATCGGCATGCCGACCTTGCCGGCGAGCTCGGTGATCACCGTGAGCACCGCCGTGAGCGCGGGCGTGCGCGCCTCGACGGCGGCCGCGTGGATCTCCTGGTCGATGGTCGCGGTGCCGGTCGACTCGCGCACCCACTCCCAGGTGTCCTCGAACAGCTCGAGGCCCGCGGCGACGATGAGGCCGCCGATGAACAGCGTGATGATCAGGCCGGTCCACGGGCCGATGACGCGGAGCACCTTGTCGAGCAGCTCGGCGAGCTTCGGGCTGAGGCGCTCGACGCGCTCGGTGAGGTGCGTGGCGAAGCGCTCGTCGGCCAGGTCGTGGCCGATGCGGCGCGGGTCGGGGAGCTGCGGGCGGGGCATGGGCAACGACGATAGTCGGCGGTTTCCGGGCGCGCGCCGACCGTGCTCCGCGGGAGCTCCGCGGCACCGGTCGGGGCGGTGCGTCGCCGGTGGCGATCGTGGTCGTTGCCTCGGGTGGCCGTTCCTCCGAGTGCTCGTGCTGTGCCTCCCCGTGCTCGCACTGTCCCTCCCCGTGCTGTGCCCATCCGTTTCTGTGCTCGCGCCGCCCCTTCCTGTGCCGGTGCTGGCCCTTCCCGTGCCCGGCGGACTGCTTCGGGCCGGGGCTCGGATGCATGCGCATGGTCGGGCCGCCGAATTCCGCGCCTCGTTCCGCGGTCGGCCGCAAAGCCGGGTGTCGAAAGGGGACATGGGGGGGGGATGGGAAGGGACGCGGCGGGGATGGGAAGGGACGCGGCGGAGATCGGAAAGGACGCGGCGGGCTTCCAAAAGGGACGAGGCGGGGAGGGCGCTGCCGGAATGGGAGGGGACGCGGCGGGGGAGGGGCGGGGGCGCATTCGGCACGGACCCGGTGGCTGGGACGCAGGGGCGGTGCTGGCGGTGTGCCTTCGGGAGCGATGGGCCTCCGCGGGTCGATGAGAGAGCATCGGAAATGGTTGCCGCGGCAGGGAATGCGAACGCATTGAACAGTGCCATCGCTCTTGACGGGCAGGGGGAGGTGCCGACGGCGTCGGAACAGGTGGGACCAGCCGGCCGACGCGCCGCAGATCCGGTGCGTCGGCGTGCTCGTGCCACCGCTTCCGACGGTGCCGCAGCGGATGCGCCGCGGCGCGCTCCTGCCGGCGACGGGGAGGCCGTGCGCACCTCGCGGCGCGCTCCTGCCGGCGAGCGGGGAGGCCGTGCGCACCTCGCGCCGCGTTCCTGCCGGCGACCTGGAGGTCGAGCGCACCTCGCGGCGCGCTCCTGCTGGCGGCCGGGAGCCGCGGCTGTCACTCGCCGTCGGCTGCCCCGGCGGTCGGGCGATCGGGCGGTCGGGCGGTCGACGCGGCCTCAGCGGCGGAGGCGGTTGCGGCGCAGGGTGCGCAGCACGATGCCGCCGAACAGGGCGACGAGCACGATGCCGCCGATCACCAGCAGCACCGGGTTCTCGAGGGCGCTCGCGGCGGCGCCCGGCTCGGCGGGCTCGGTCGCGGCGAGGGCGAGGGATGCGGAGGCGGCGAGATCGGCGATGGTCGGCACGGCGGGCTGGCCCCTTTCTTCTGCGGGCAAGCCTAATCGCGACCCCGCCGCACGCGCCCAACCGCGCTCCGATCGGCCCGCATCCTGCCGCCCGCCGCCGGCCGCGAGTGTGACGTCCGGCGACGCCCGCCCGTGCGCATCCGGGGCCCCGGTGCGAGGATGGAGGGAACGCGCGCCCGGCGACCGGCCGGGCCGAGCAGCGAAGGAGGAACCGGCATGTGCCGACTGTTCGCCTACGCCGCACCCCGCGAGACGACCGTCTCGGAGGTGATCGGCGCCGAGAACGCCGAGGCCTTCCAGCAGATGACGACCGTGCACAACGACGGCTGGGGCACCGCCTGGCTCGCGGCCGGCCCCGGCGAGACGGTGCCCGAGGTGGAGTCGCTGCGCATCTCGACGCCCGGTCAGCACGACCCGCTGCTCACCTCGGCGCTCCACGAGGCGCCCTCCTACGCGCGGCTCGTGCACCTGCGTCTCGCCACCGACCAGCACAAGCGCACCAAGGTGAACACGCACCCGTTCGTCGAGGACGGCATCGCCTTCGCGCACAACGGCTCGATCATCCCCGTCGAGCGCTTCGCCGAGCTGCTCGATCCCGAGGCGTACGAGCACATCCAGGGCACCACCGATTCGGAGCTCTACTTCTCGTTCGTGCGGCAGACGATCCGCGAGGTCGACGGCACCGTCGCCGACGGCGTCGTGCTCGCCGTGCAGCGGCTGCGCGAGACGTTCCCGGGCGCGAGCCTCAACTCGGTGATCCTCACCGAGCGCGAGCTGTTCGTCGTGCACGCGAACTCGACCGCCCGGGTCACCGACGCGGTGTTCCGCTCGTACGGCATCGACCCCGCCGACCTGCCGATCGACCACAACGAGCACTACTACAAGCTCGCCATGCTGCAGCAGCCCGACGGCACCACGGTGTTCTCGTCGACCGGCATCGACCTCGCGGGCTGGACCCGCATCCCCGACGACACGATCACCCGCATCGACCTCGAGACCCTCGAGCTGTCGCAGCGCAAGATCTTCGGCGGCCGCGAGAGCGCGGCGCGCCTCGAGCGCGCGGCCCTCAACGACTCGACGATCGACGAGCTCGCCCAGCGGCGCTCGCGGCGCGCGGGGTAGGCGCGGGGCGCGAGCGCCGGATGCGCGGCGCCGGGCGCCGGATACGCGACGCTGGGCGCCGGGTGCCGGATGCGCGACGCTGGGCGCCGGGTGCCGGATGCGCGACGCTGGGCGCCGGGTGCGTTGCGCTGCCGCGCGCGCCTCGGGCCTCGCGGCGTGGAGTGCGCGTCAACTCCACGTCGGCGGCGTGGAGTCGCTGGGCAGTCGGTGAGTGCCCTCAGGCTCCACCCCTGCATGTCGGCTCCACCTCGGGGGGTGGAGTTTCTGCGGACTCCACGTCGTGGCGGGTGGCCGCGGTGCAGTGGGTGACTGGCCTCACGCCTTTGTCGTTGGATGACGGCTCCGCCTCGCCGGGGTGGAGTTTCTGCGCACTTCGCCTCGCCGACGTTGAGTTTCTGGGCACTCCCCGTCGGCGAGGTGGAGTCGCTGTGAAGTGGGTGACTGTCCTCAGGCTCCACCGCTGGATGACGGCTCCACCTCGGCGGGGTTGAGCCTCTGTTCACTCCACGTCGCCGGGACAAGACCGTCACGCACTTCCCGTCGCGGGGCGGAGTCGTCGCGCACTCCATGTGGCAGGAGCGACGGGCGCAGCGGGTCACCCCGCGGGGTCGACGGCGGGCCCGTCCGGCTGGCGGGGCCGCCCGAGCAGCGTCGACCAGTCGAGCGGTTGGTAAGGCCTCACGGCTGCGAGCCGGTAGTGGCCGGCCGGAGCCGGAATACTCGCGCCCGGCTCGGTGAGCCGCGCGAACAGCCGCGACATCCGCTTCGCGCTGCCGGCCGACTCGGCGCCCCAGCGCAGGAACTGCCAGCCGAGCATTCGCATCCGGTTCTCGCGCATCTTCTCGGCATGCACCGCATCGACCGCCGTCTCGCCGGCCGCGAGCAGCTCGTCGTACTTGCTCCTGCCGTCGGCTTCGCCGAGCGCGGCGAATTCGGGCCAGCCGAAGTCGGAGCGGCCGCAGAGGTCGCCGTGCTCATCGAGCACCTCGATCTGCTCGAGCGGCATCGGCAGGCCCGCCTCGATCATCGAGGCGCGGCTCATCGATTCGAGCCAGCTCTCGCTGCGCAGCGACGCGTGCTCGCGCAGACGCGCGAGCACGCGCACACCGCGCGATCCGGCCGGGCCGGGGACGAGCGTCGCGCCGAGGTGGAGCGCGGCATCCGCGATCGCGAGCAGCTCGTCGAACGGCAGCTCGGAGCAGAGGTCGCGGATGGTGCGGTCGAGCGAGGTGACCCGGATGCCGTACAGGGACGCGATCTCATCGGGGTCGAGCGGTGCGCGGCGGACCTCGAGCCAGTCGGAACCCGGTCCGCCGGAGGCGCGGTTGACCCGCACCTTGCCCGTGAGGCGCTTGCGCGTGATCGGCAGGCCGTGGAGGATCGCGGCGCTCGGGCCGCTGATGACGGCGCGCGTGAGCTTGGGCTCAACCGCGGCGATCTTCGCGACGTGCTCGATCTCGGGGAGCGTGTCGGCGGCCGTACCGGGACTCCCATCGAGGTACACGCCCGGGTAGAGCCGGGTGATCGCGCCGTCGTCGGCGCGTCGCCGCAATCGGTACGCGGATGTGGTCGGCTCGGTCAGTTCGGCGGTGCGGATGAGTCGCATGCGGTCATTGCAGTCGATTCGGCCCGAGTGCACCTGTTGCGTATGCGGATCTGTGGATGGATGCCTGCTCACATCGAGCGCGCACCTGGCGCCGGTGCCGGCGCCGCGCCGCCGGGTGCGCGGGGTGGAGTGCGTGGTGGCTCCACGTCGGCGGGGTGGAGCCGGTGTGCAACGGTGGAGCGTCGGCAGACTCATCGGTTGCGGGTTGGCTCCACCTCGGTGGGGTGGAGTGGGTGGGGACTCCACGCCGGAGGGGGCTCCGTGCCGGAGGCGGCTTCGCCTCAGGGGGCTCCGGCTCAGTGGGGGACCCCGCGGCGGATGCCGACGCGGAGCGGCCCTCGGTAGGCTGGCCCGCGTGACCGTGAATCCTGAACTCGTGGGTCGACGCTTCCGGCTGCCCGAGCCGTACCTCGTCGGCCGCGAGCACGTGCGCGAGTTCGCTCGCGCGGTGCTCGCCACCAGCCCCGTCCACTTCGACGTCGAGGCGGCCCGCGCGGCCGGCTACGCCGATGTCGTCGCCCCCGCTACCTACTCGGCCGTGCTGCAGGACCGCGCCATGCAGCTCCTGCTCGCCGACGAGCTCGTCGACTTCGAGCTGAAGCAGATCGTGCACGGCGACGAGCGCTTCACCTTCGCGCGGCAGATCGTCGCCGGCGACGAGCTCACCGCCGAGCTCGAGGTGACCGGCGTGCGCGCGCTCGGCGCGAACAGCATGATCTCGGCGGCCACCACCGTCGCCGACGCCGAGGGCGCGACGGTCGTCACCGGCACCGCCACGCTCGTGGTCGGAGGGAGCGCGGAATGAGCATCGACCTCACGAACGCCGCGAAGGGCGACCCGGTCGCCGAGCGCACGCTGCGGTTCACGCGCGACTCGCTCGTCCGCTACGCGGGCGCCTCGGGCGACTTCAACCCCATCCACTACCGCGACGACATCGCCGCCGAGGTCGGTCTGCCGGGCGTGCTCGCCCACGGCATGCTCACCATGGGCGCCGCGATCCAGCCGGTCGTCGACGCGCTCGGCGACCCGGGCCGCGTGGTCGACTACCAGGTGCGCTTCACCCGGCCGGTCGTCGTCGACCCGGCCGAGGGCGCCGAGGTGACCGTGACCGCGGTCGTCGGCGAGCCCGCCGGCGACGACGGCATCGGCCGCATCGACCTCACGGTCGTGTTCGACGGCAAGCCGGTGCTCGGCAAGGCCCAGGTGCGGGCGCGCTTCTCGGCATGACGACGTTCGCCGAGCTCACCACCACGGGCGTGTCGCGCGCGACCGCCGATCTCGTCGAGCCCGCCGACCGCGAGGCGCTCGCCGACGCCTACCGGGGCCTGGTGGATGCGGGGGAGCCGTTCCTCGTGATCGCCGGCGGCTCGAACACGGTCGTCGCCGACGAGGGCTTCGCGGGCCGGGTGCTGCGGGTGTCGACCCGGGGGATCGAGCGCGAGGACGACGGCGACGAGGTGCTGCTGCGCGTCGACGCCGGCGAGTCGTGGAGCGCGCTCGTCGATCGCGCCGTCGACGACGGGCTCTCGGGCATCGAGGCGCTCGCGGGCATCCCCGGCTCGGTGGGCGCGGCGCCCGTGCAGAACATCGGCGCCTACGGGCAGGAGCTCGCCGACGTGCTCGAGCGCATCGAGCTGCTCGAGGCCGACACCGGCGAGGCCGTGTGGCTCGACGCCGACGAGCTCGGCCTCGGCTACCGCACCTCGTCGCTGAAGCGCGGCGAGCACCGCGGCCTCGTGCTGCGGGTCGAGCTGCGGCTGCGCCGCGTCGACGGCGAGGCGGGTGCCCCGGTGCAGTACGCGCAGCTCGCGAAGGCGCTCGGCGTCGAGCTCGGCGCGCGCGTCGGCGTGCGCGAGCAGCGGGATGCGGTGCTCGCGCTGCGGGCCTCGAAGGGCATGGTGCTCGACGCCGACGACCCCGACACCCGCTCGACCGGCTCGTTCTTCATGAACCCGATCGTGCACCGCGAATTCGCGATCGACCTGCCCGCCGACGCGCCGCGCTTCGACGCGGGCGTCGACGACGAGGGCCGCGAGCTCGTGAAGCTCTCGGCGGCGTGGCTCATCGACCACGCCGGCGTGCACCGCGGCACGGCGCTGCCGGGCTCGCGGGCGGCGATCTCGTCGAAGCACACGCTCGCGATCACGAACCGCGGCGGCGCGACCGCCGAGGAGGTCGCGCAGCTCGCGCGCTTCGTGGTCGCCCGCGTGGTGCAGGAGTTCGGCGTCATCCTGCGCCCCGAGGCGAACCTCATCGGCATCGAGGTCTAGCGCCCGTGCCGCCGCTCGATCCCGACTTCGTCCCGCCCCGGCCCGAGCGGCCGGGCGAGCGGGATGCGCGGGATGCGGGGGAGCGCGCGGGTCGCGAGGGGGCGCATCCGGATGCGGCCGGGCGCGACGAGCGGGCACCGGCGCCCGGGCTCGTGGCGCGCCCGGAGGCGGGCGCGGGCGCCGCAGCCGGGGCCTGCCGCGGC
>JAAYAS010000339.1 GCA_012719255.1 Microbacteriaceae bacterium
GGCGGGCGGGGGCGCGACCTCGACGGCGACCTCGTCGGCGTCGTCGAGCAGCAGCACGTCGACGCCGACGTCGAGCCGCGAGGTCGTCGGCTGGCCGGTGACGATGCCGCGCAGCGGCGACACGTCGGCGAAGTCGCGCCCCCACGCGGTGACGACGTAGCGCGAATCGGCGAAGTGGTCGTTCGTCGGGTCGAGGTCGACCCACGAGCCGTCGCCGGCCATCGCGGCGAGCCAGGCGTGCGAGGCGTCCGAGCCCTGCAGCTTCGGCCGGCCCGGCGGCGGCGAGGTCTCGAGGTAGCCCGACACGTACCGCGCCGGCACGCCGAACCACCGCAGGCAGCCGATCGCGAGCTGCGCGAAGTCCTGGCAGACGCCCGCGCCGCCGGCGAGCAGCTCGTCGAGCGTCGTCCGCACGCCGGTCACCCCCGAGCGGTAGGCGAAGTCGCGGTGGATCGCGTGCGTGAGCGTCTCGAGCGCCTCGCCGAACGGCATCCCCGGATGCAGCACCCCGGTCGCGTACTCGACCACCGCATCCGTCACCGCGACGAGCGGCGAGGGCAGCGCGAACTCGACCGCCTCGACCGGGTCGCCGTGCGCCGCGAGGTGCGCGGCGGTCTCGCCGAGGGTGCGGGCGTTCAGCGCGTCGAGGTCGGGCGCCGGCCAGTGCACGTCGACGATCGACTCCTTCGCGAGCTCGAGCACGGTGTAGGGCTCGCGCACCTCGATGTAGTCGACGAGGTTGCCGTAGCGGTCGGTGTGCGTCGTGCGCACGAGCGGCGCCGGCTCGAGCCGCGTCGCCGTCGAGCGCACCGTCTGCGTCGGCGTGGGGCGCGGCGTGAGCCGGCCGAGCTCGTAGGCGGCGACGCGCGGCGCGTCGTACTCGTAGCGGGTGACGTGCCGCACGAGGTACGAGCGGGGCGAATGGTGGTCGGCGCGCACCGCCTCGAGGTCGAAGCCGGTCATGCGTCGCTCCCGGGCCCGTACCAGCGCTGCTGGAAGTCGGCCTGAGGCGCCTGCCGGCGGAAGTGCCGCGCCTCGATGGCGGCGCTCACCGCGCGCAGCTCGTCGAGCGCGCGGGTGGCGGCGGCGACGAGCTCGGCGCGGCGGTCGGTGACCGCGTCGACGTCGATCGCGGCGAGCTCGTCGGCGAGCGCCTGCATCCGCTCGGCGAGCTCGTCGTCGCCGACGACGCGGAGGTTGCGGGCGATGCGCACGGCCTGGAACCGGGCCGAGCGGGGATTGTCGCGCTCGGCGACGAGCAGGTCGAGGGTCGACTCGACCTGGCCGGCGGGCCCGAGGCCGACGGCGATGCGGCGGCGGTTCGTCATCGTCGAGTCGCCGACGCCGAGCACCGCCTCCGACACGAGGTACTCGACGAGCGGCGACTGCGGCTCGCCGAGGGCGGCGCGCACGAGCCCGAGCGTGAACTGCGCCCGCTCCATCCGGATGCCGGCGTCGACGAACGCCCACGACTCGTCGCGGTAGAGGCCGTGGGCGACGATGCCCTGCAGCGCGAGCAGCGGCCCGAGCAGCTCGTCGAAGCCCGCCTGCAGCTCGTCGGCGTCGCCGGGCACGTCGTCGCGGGCGCGCACGAGGCTCGCGAGCACCGGCCAGGTGTCGCCCGAGACGAGCTCGCGCACGTACTGCGCGGCGAGCTCGAGCCGGTCGATCGAGCTCGCGACGGTGCCGGCCGACTCGCGGCCCGAGACGAGCCCGCGCAGGTACTGCGCGAGCGGCTCGCCCGCGCGGGGCCGGCGCACGGCGAGCAGTCGGGCCACCGCATCCAGGATGCGCGCGAGCGCGGCCGCGCCGGGCGTGTCGGGATGCGCGCCGTGGTCGTTCGCGAGGTCGTTCGCGACGGCGAGCAGGCGCACGGTCGCGTCGGTGCGCTCGGTGTAGCGGCCGAACCAGTAGAGGTTGTCGGCGCCGCGGGGCGTGATCTCGAAGCCGAGCGCCTCGCGCACCCGCGGGCGGCGCTGGCCGACGCGCTCGATGACCGGCAGGCCGAGGTCGTCGGGTCCGCCGACCACCCAGACGTCCTTCGCGAGCGCGCCGCGGCCCGAGGTGATGTGCAGCTCGTCGGGGGTCGTGCCGACGCGGCCGAGCCCGCCGGGCATGATCACGTGCTCGTCGCCGAGCCGCACGCCGAAGGCGCGCAGCACGAAGCGGCGCGGCTCGAGGCCGGCGTCGCCGACGACCGGCGCGGTCGACAGCGGCAGCGGCGCCTGGCCGGTCCACGCCCACGGCTCGGCCTCGATGCGGGCGCGGTGCTCGTCGAGCTCGGCGGCGGTGAGCAGCCAGCCGGGCGTCGCATGGTCGCCCTCGTCGCGGTGGATCGGCTTGAGCACGAGCCGCTCGAGGTTCGCGAGCACGTGGGCGCGGCCCGCGTCGTCGCCGCACCACCAGGTCTCGGCGCCGGGCAGCGCGAGCGGCTCGCCGAGGAGGTGCTCGGCGAGCGCCGGCAGGTACGGCTGCAGGCCGGGGTTCTCGAGCACGCCCGCGCCGATCGGGTTGATGACGACGGCGCTGCCCGAGCGCACCGATTCGACGAGCCCGGCGACGCCGAGGCGGCTGTCGCCGCGCAGCTCGAGCGGGTCGGCCCAGGTCTCGTCGACGCGGCGCAGCACGGCGTCGACCGGCACGAGCCCGTGGCTCGCGCGCAGCTGCACGCGGCCTGCGCGCACCTGCAGGTCGTCGGCCTCGACGAGTGGGAAGCCGAGCAGCGACGCGGTGAACGCCTGGTCGAAGGCGGTCTCGCTGGCGGCGCCGGGGCTGAGGAGCACGGTGCGCGGCACGCCGTCGTGCTCGGGCGCGGCGGCGAGGATCGCGGCGGTCATCGTGTGGAAGAAGCCGCGGAGCTTCGCGACGTCGGTGTCGCGGTGGAGGCGCGGCAGCAGCTGCGCGACGATGCGGCGGGTCGCCATCGCGTAGCCGGCGCCGGAGGGCGCCTGCGTGCGGTCGTCGAACACCGCCCACGCGCCGGCGGCGTCGCGGCCGAGGTCGGTGGCGGTGGTGACGAGCGGGCGGCGGGATGCGGGGACGCCGTGGGCGGCGCGCACGTAGCCGCGGTGCCCGAGCACGATCTCGGCGGGGATGCGGCGCTCGCGCAGCAGCCGCTGCTCGCCGTAGACGTCGTCGAGCACGAGCCGCAGCAGCCGGGCGCGCTGCTCGAGGCCGGCCTCGAGGGCGGTCCACTCGGCGCCGTCGATGATCACCGGCAGCGGGTCGACGCGCCAGGGGCCGGGCGCGGCGCCGTCGGGCGCGGTGCCGTAGGTGACGCCGTCGTCGTCGAGGTAGTGCTCGGCGCGGCGGCGGGCGCGGGCGAGCTCGGCGTGGCCGTGGCGCAGCAGCGTCTCGACGAGGCCCTCCGAGCCGGGATGCACGCCGTCGGCGGTGACGAGCTCGTCGACGCCGACCCGCGGAGCGGCGGCGGGGCCCGCGGCGGCGAGCGCGGCGCGGTACTCGTCGAGCAGCGCCGCGGCGCGCGCCTCGGCCTCGGCGGACGGTTCGGCGGAGCGTGGCACGTCTCCGAGCCTACCGGCGGACTCCTGCCCGCCCGCCGACCCGCCCCGACCCCCGACCGAGGAACCCCGACCGTGGAGCCCCGACCGGGAGTTGCACCTGCGACTCCCGGTCCGCCCACGAGACCGACCGGGGGTTGTACCTGCGACTCCCGGTCGGGGCGGGGCGGACGGGCACACGGAACGCTCCGGTGGGGCGCCTACGGTGGCCCGATGGACTCCCTCGCCACCGCCCTCGCCGAGGTGCCGCTCGAGCACCGCTTCGCCGACGCCCTGCCGCAGCTCGCGATCCCGTGGACCGCCGACGAAGTCGCCGAGCCCCGCATCCTCGTCGCGAACGACGCCCTCGCCCGCGAGCTCGGGCTCGACCCCGAGTGGCTGCGGAGCGAGGAGGGCCGCCGCTTCCTCGTCGGCAACGCGCTCCCCGAGGGCGCGAAGCCGGTGGCGCAGGCGTACGCCGGCCACCAGTTCGGCTTCTACTCGCCGCGCCTCGGCGACGGCCGAGCGCTGCTGCTCGGCGAGCTCGGCACCGCCGACGGCCTGCGCGACCTCCACCTCAAGGGCTCGGGGCCGACGCCGTTCTCGCGCGACGGCGACGGCCTCGCGGCGATCGGCCCGATGCTCCGCGAGCACCTCGTCGGCGAGGCGATGCACGCCCTCGGCATCCCCACGACCCGCTCGCTCGCGGTCGTCGCGACCGGCGCCGAGGTGCGCCGCGGCGGCCGGCTCCCCGGCGCGCTGCTCGTCCGCGTCGCCCGCAGCCACCTGCGGGTCGGCACGTTCCAGTTCGCGGCCGCGAACCGCGACCGCCAGCGGGGCGCCGAGGCCCGGGCGCACGCCCCCGACGCCGAGCCCGACGTGCTCCGCGCGCTCGTCGACCACGCGATCGAGCGCCACCACCCCGAGGCCGCGAGCGCCCCGCATCCGGTGCTCGCCCTGCTCGAGGCGGTCGCCGTCGCGCAGGCGCGGCTCGTCGCGGCCTGGCTCGGGGTCGGCTTCGTGCACGGCGTGATGAACACCGACAACACGACGATCTCGGGCGAGACGATCGACTACGGGCCGTGCGCGTTCATCGACCGCTTCGACGTCGGCGCGGTGTTCTCGTCGATCGACCACCTGGGCCGCTACGCGCTGCGCAACCAGCCGGCGATCGCGCAGTGGAACATCGCGCGGCTCGCGGATGCGCTGCTGCCGCTCATCGACGACGACCGCGATCGCGCGGTCGAGCGCGCCACCGAGTCGGTGAACGCGTTCGGCCCGGCGTTCGCGGCGGCCTGGCGGGCGACGATGCGCGCGAAGCTCGGCCTCGCCGACGACGCGTTCGACGACGACGCCGCCGAGCACGAGTTCGTCGAGGAGCTGCTCGTCGCCCTCCACGACGGCGGCGTCGACTGGACCGGCTTCTTCCGCGATCTCGGCGACGACGGGGATGCGGCGCGGGCGCGCTTCGCCGATCCGGCCGCGTTCGACGCGTGGGCGGCCCGCTGGCGCGCGCTCGACCCCGACCGTGCGGCGATGGCCGAGGCGAACCCGGTGGTCATCCCCCGCAACCACCTCGTCGAGGAGGCGCTCGCCGCGGCGCAGGACGACGGCGATCTCGCGCCGTTCGAGCGGCTGCTCGCGGCGGTCACCGATCCGTTCGCGCGCCGGCCCGAGCACCGCGGCCCCGAGTTCGCGCGCTACGCGGAGCCCGCTCCCGACGACTTCGGCCGCTACGTCACCTTCTGCGGGACGTAGCGGCCGAGGCGCGCCGGCGGCGGCGCGGTGCTGACGGATGCGGTCAGTTCAGCGCGGCGAGCGCGGCGTCGTAGTCGGGCTCCTCGCCGATCTCGGGGCTGAGGGCGGAGTAGGCGACGGTGCCGTCGCGGTCGACGATCACGACCGCGCGGCCGAGGAGGCCCTCGATGGGGCCGTCGATCTGGTTGACGCCGTAGTCGGCGCCGAACGACGAGCGGAACGCCGAGGCGGCCTTCGCGTTGTCGATGCCCTCGGCGCCGCAGAAGCGGCCGAGCGCGAAGGGGAGGTCCTTCGAGACGTTGATGACGACGGTGTCCTCGAGGCCGGCGGCGAGCTCGTTGAAGCGGCGCACCGAGGCCGCGCACACGCCGGTGTCGACCGAGGGGAAGATGTTCAGCACGACGCGCTTGCCGGCGAAGTCGCCGAGCGAGACGGGGCCGAGGTCGGTGTCGACGAGCTCGAACGCCGGAGCGGCGCTGCCGACGGCGGGCAGCTCGCCCGAGAGGTTGACGGGGGTTCCACGGAACGCAGTAGTAGCCATGCGCGAAGCATCCCAGTTTTCCGCACCGCGTTCGCTGTGAATCACGATGCAGAAAACCGCCTCCGGGGAGCGGAGCCCGCGCACTAGCATTGGCGCATGACTCCCCCGGCGCCCACTGGTCCCGCAGCGCACCCGACGCCCCCGCCCGCATCCTCGCCCCTCGTGCGGCGGATGCGCGGCTTCGGCACGACGATCTTCGCCGAGATGTCGGCGCTCGCCGTCGCCCACGGCGCGATCAACCTCGGGCAGGGCTTCCCCGACTCCGACGGGCCGGCGCCGGTGCTCGACGCCGCCGTCGACGCGATCCGCGGCGGCCGCAACCAGTACCCGCCGGGGCGCGGCATCCCCGAGCTGCGCCGGGCGATCGCCGACCACCAGGCGCACCGCTACGGCCTCGACTACGACCCCGACGCCGAGGTGCTCGTCACCGCCGGCGCCACCGAGGCGCTCGCCGCGGCGGTGCTCGCGCTGTGCGAGCCGGGCGACGAGGTGCTCGCCTTCGAGCCGTTCTACGACGCCTACGCCGCCGAAGCCGCGCTCGCGCAGGCCGAGTTCGTGCCGGTGCGGCTCGACGCGCCCCACTACCGCTTCGACGCGGCCCGGCTCGAGGCGGCGATCACCCCGCGCTCGCGGCTGCTCATCCTCAACTCTCCCCACAACCCCACCGGGCACGTCGCCACCCGCGCCGAGCTCGAGGCGATCGCCGCGGTCGTCGCGCGCCACGGCCTGCTCGTCGTCACCGACGAGGTGTACGAGCACCTCGCCTTCGACGGCCGCGCGCACCTCCCGTTCGCGACGCTGCCGGGGATGCGCGAGCGCACCGTGACCGTGTCGTCGGCGGGCAAGACGTTCTCGACCACCGGCTGGAAGGTCGGCTGGGCGTGCGCGCCGGCGCCGCTGCTCGACGCGGTGGCGACGGTGAAGCAGTGGCTCACCTACGTGAACGGCGGCCCGTTCCAGGAGGCCGCGGCGGTCGGGCTGCGGCTGCCCGAGCGCGAGTTCGTCGGCTTCCGCGAGCGGATGCAGGCGCAGCGCGATGCGCTCGTGCCGGCGCTCGTCGACGCCGGCTTCGACGTGCATCCCGCCGAGGGCGGCTACTTCGTCGTCGCCGACGCGGCGCCGCTCGGCGTGCGCGACGGCGCCGCCCTGTGCCGGCGGCTGCCCGAGGCCGCGGGCGTCGCGGCGATCCCGATGAGCGCGTTCCACCGGGATGCGACGGGCGTCGAGTCGCTCGTGCGCTTCGCCTTCTGCAAGCGCCCCGAGGTGCTCGTACACCTCGTCGGTGACGACGAGCAGGCCGTGGCGCGCGACGACCGCGGCGATCGCCTCGAGCTCGGCGCGGGTGGCGACGTGCCC
>JAAYAS010000042.1 GCA_012719255.1 Microbacteriaceae bacterium
ATGGTGAACAGCTGGTTGTACTGCTCCTTGGTGGCGATCATCTCCATGCCGGGGGCGAAGAGCTGCCCGCGGATGAGGAGGGCCATCACACCGCCGATGCAGAACCACACGACCGACGAGATGAGGTACATGTACCCGATCTTCTTGTGGTCGGTGGTGGTCATCCACTCGACGATCACGTTGCCCTTGCGGCCGACGGTGTTGCGGTCGAGGTCCTGGACGGTGACCGGCTGCTGCGCCTCGGCGGGCCTATTCAGCGTTGACGTCATGATTCACCCTGCCTTAGTGCTGTTCTTCGTGGACGATCTCGGGAACCGAGGTGCCCGGGTTGTTCAGGTTGCGGTTGTACTCGTCGCCGCGCTCGCCGACGTTGCCGGCGTCCTCGAGCGACTGGATGTACGCGTTGTACTCCTCCTGCGACACGACCTCCACCTGGAAGAGCATCATCGAGTGGTACTCGCCGCAGAGCTCGGCGCACTTGCCGATGTAGGTGTCCTCGCGGGTCGGCGTGAACGAGAAGGTGTTCGTCTTGCCCGGGATGGTGTCTTCCTTGTAGTGGAACTCGGGCACCCAGAACGAGTGCGCGACGTCGCGCGACTTCAGGTCGATGACGACCTTCGCGTTCACGGGGAGGTAGAGCGTCGGGAGCTGGTCGTAGTCGATTTCGCCGGTCGTGCTGCCGTTCTCGTCGCGGAGCTCGACGGCCTGCACGCCCTGGTAGTAGACGCCGCCGTCGTACGGCGAGCCGTCGACCTCGAGGTAGTTGAAGTCCCAGGCCCACTGCTTGCCGTAGACCTCGATGTGGACCTCCATCTCGTCGGCGGTCCAGTTCTCCTCCACCTGCGCCTGGTCGCGGGCGGTGAAGGCGAACAGGCCGAAGACGAGGATGATCGGCACCACGGTGAAGAGGATCTCGATCGGCATGTGGTAGCGCATCTGCTCGGGCATGCCGGTCTCGTTCTTCCGGCGGCGGTACACCACCGAGGCCCAGATGATGAGGCCCCAGACGAGGAAGCCGATGGCGAGCAGCGCGATCCAGGAGTTCACCCAGAACGTGGCGATGCCGTCGCCCAGGTCGCTGGTGCCCCGCTGACCCGGCAGGTAGCCGGTGTCTTCGAGCTGGGTGCAGCCAGCCAGCACCAGGGACGCGGCCGCGGCCAGCGCCAGTGCTGACCACTTCTTCCGGTGGTTCTTCCGCACGATGGACCTTTCGAGAAGACGCATACAGACGACTCACAGTGTAGCCACATTCGGGAGACGGGTGACCCCACCCGGCGCGCCGCGCCCTGGAAAAATCACGGAAGGCGCGCATCCCTCGCGGGGATGCGCGCCTTCCCACCGGCGTTCCCGTCGGCGCGTCGCTCGGCGCGTCGGCCTCGATCAGTGGAACGAATCGCCGCAGGCGCAGCTGCCGGCGGCGTTCGGGTTGTCGATGGTGAAGCCCTGCTTCTCGATGGTGTCGGCGAAGTCGACGGTCGAGCCCTCCAGGTAGGGCGCGCTCATCTCGTCGACGATGAGCTCGACGCCGTCGAAGTCGACGGTGGCGTCGTTCTCGAGCTCGCGCTCGTCGAAGTAGAGCTGGTAGATGAGGCCCGAGCAGCCGCCGGGCTGCACGGCGACGCGCAGGCGGAGGTCGCTGCGGCCCTCCTGCGTGAGCAGGGCCTTCACCTTGTCGGCCGCGGCCTGCGTGAGCTTCACGCCGTGCGTGTTCTCGGTGATGGTGATGCCGTCGAGGGCGGTGGTCATATCTCCTCCTGGATGCGGGTGGACGCCGCGCTCGCGCGGGCCGGTGCTGGGATGAACGCGCGGGGGCGCGCGGGCATTCCCGCCGTCGTCGGGCGCTCGCGCGGCGGCGACGGGGATGCGACGGCTCCGAATCTACGCCGGTTCGCCGTGCGGGCGCCGAGGGCGGGCCGTTCGCGGGGCGTCCGGACGGCCGGGCAGGCGCCCGACGCGGTCGGTCCGCCGGCGCCCGAGGCCGCCGGCGAATCGGACCGCCGCCCGCCTACTCGCCCGCGGGCGCGGGCGCGGTGCGGTCGGGCTGGTGCTCGGCGGCGAGCCGGCCGAGCAGCAGCGCCTCGGCGGCGATGGCGCGGCGCAGCACGCCGAGGTGCTGCGACTCGTTCGGCGAGTGGGCGCGGGTGTCCGGGTCCTCGACCCCGGTGACGAGGATCTGCGCCTCGGGGAACTCGGCGGCGAGCTCGGAGAGGAACGGGATCGAGCCGCCGATGCCGGTGAGCCGCGGCTCGGCGCCCCAGCCGTCGCGGAGCGCCGCGCGCATCGCGGCGACGCCGTCGCCGTCGACGTCGACGAGGAAGGCCTCGCCGATGTCGAGGTCGTCGATCTCGAGCTCGGCGCCGAACGGCGCGTGCTCGTGGAGGTGGGCGATGAGCGCATCCGCGTACTCGCGCCCCGACTGGCCGGGCGCGACGCGCGCCGAGATGCGCACGCGCACCTCGGGCAGGAGCGTGTTCGAGGCGTTCGCGACGTCGGGCGCGTCGATGCCGGTGACGGTGATCGCCGGCTGGTACCAGGTGCGGGCGCGGTGGGGTCCGCGGCCGATGAGCCGGCCGCCGACGACGCCGGTCTCGCGCACGAGCTCGGCCTCGTCGGCCTCGGGCGCCTCGGCGTCGTGGCTGCGCAGGCCCGCGACGGCGACGGCGCCGTCCTCGTCCCAGAGGGTGTCGAGCAGGCGCACGGCGGCGAGCATCGCGTCGGGCACGAGGCCGCCGAGCATGCCGGAGTGCCAGGCGCCGCGGAGGGTGCGGATCGTGAGGTTGAAGGCGACGTTGCCGCGCAGCGCGACGGTGAGGCCGGGCACGTCGGTGGTCGGGTTGTCGCTGTCGGCGACGACGATGAGGTCGCCGGCGAGGGCGTCGCGGTGCTCGGCGAGGAAGCGCCCGAAGCTGCGCGAGCCGTTCTCCTCCTCGCCCTCGATGAACACCGACAGGCCGATCGGGAGGGCGAGGTCGTTCGCCTCGACGACGTCGCGCACGGCCTCGAGCGCGGCGAGGTGCACGAGCACGCCCGCCTTGTCGTCGCTCGCGCCGCGGCCGTAGAGGCGCTCGCCGACGACGGTGGGCTCGTAGGGCGGGGTGCGCCAGTCGGCCTCGTCGCCGGTGGGCTGCACGTCGTGGTGGGCGTAGAGGAGGACGGTCGGCGCGCCGTGCTCGGCGGGGCGGTGGGCGATGACGCCGGGCTGGCCCATCCGGCCCTGCGCGTCCTCGTACTGGTGCACCTCGACGCGCTCGAACAGCCCGGTCGACTCGAGCAGCTCGCGCACGGCCTCAGCGCTGCGGGCGACGGGCTCGCGGTCGAAGGCGTCCCACGAGACCGAGGGGATGCGGACGAGGTCGGCGAGGCGGGCGACGGCGCTCGGCATGCCGAGGTCGACGCGGTCGAGCAGTTCGCGGTCGAGGGGCGTCGTGCCGGGCGCGCCGGCGGGGTGCTGTGCAGTCATGGGCTTCAGCCTAGGCACCCGCGGGTGCGTCGTCGCCGAGCGGATGCGCGATGCGGGAGCCGGGTGGGGCGACCGACCCCGCGGCACGGGCCCTCGAGAGCGATGACCGGATGAGGCCCTCCCCGGGTGCCGCGCCGGATGGCCGCGGAGGGATGCGCGTGCATGCACCGTCCGGGGCCCATCGCTCCTGAAGGGAATTCGGACTGCGGGCGCGGGCCCGCGACGGGCCGATCAGGCGGGCGCGGGCCGGTCCCGCGGTCAGCGGCGCGCGCGGGGGTCGCGGCGCGCGCGGCCCTCGCCGGGCGCGTAGAGCGCGGCGCCGTCGAAGCCGGCGATCGGCGGGGGCACGGCGTCGAGCGGCTCCGGCGGCTCGGGGCGCAGCCGCCGCACGAGCCGCAGCAGCGCGCCGACGAGCCGCTCGTGCCCGGCGGCGGGGTCGTGGTCGGCGCCCGCGGCCGCGATCGCGGCGGCGGCGAGCGGTCCGGCGGCGAAGCGCCGGGAGTGCGCGAGGCCGTCGGCGCGCAGCAGGCGCTGGTCGGCGGGGTCGACGGCGAGGCCCGCGCCGCCGATCGCGGTGTAGAGGCGCGCGCCGGGGTCGTCGCCATCGGGCGCCGCCTCGAAGGCGAGCACGACGCCGTCGGTGGTCATGCGGTCGCCGCTGGCGAGCTCGACGAGCTGGGCGCCGTTGCGGGCGTCGCCGATCGCGATCGCCTCGGCGAGGTGGTGGCGGATGCGCGTGCCGGCGAGCGCGCGGTCGGCGGCGTCCTCGAGCCGCTCGCGGCCGTCGGCGACGGGCTCGGGGTGGATGAGGTGCACGATGAGCGGGCTCGGGTCGATGCCGGGCTGGGCGGCGACGATCCGCTCGACGAGGTCGATGGCGCTCGGGCCGGTGCCGAGGATCGTCACGCAGCGGGCGCCGGCGTGGCCGGAGCGGTCGACCAGGCGGGTCGGGCGCGCGGGATCGTGGTGCATGGCGGCCATGCTGTCACGGGCGCGGCGGCGGGGGCGCGCCCGCCGGAACACTGCGTCACATTCGTCGGCGGGGCGATGACCGCGCGCGTCGACGGCCGCTCGATCGCCCGCTCCGGCGCCGATCGCCTAGACTGGCGAGGTTCACCGCATCCGAGCAGGCCGCGCCGACGACGGCGCCGGTCGATGAGAGAACCAGGCGTATGGCGAAGCACGACCCCTCGCAGACCGAGCCCGACGGCGCGAAGACCGGCAAGAAGGGCCCGACCCCGAAGCGCCGCGACCGCGAGGCCGAGAACTTCCGCCCGCTGGTCCCGGAGGACCGCAAGGAGGCGCGCAAGCAGGCCCAGGCGAAGATGCGCACCGAGCAGGCGAAGGCCCGCGCGGGCATGGCCGCCGGCGACGACCGCTACCTGCGGCCGGGCGAGCGCGGCCCGCAGAAGCGCTTCCTGCGCGACTTCGTCGACTCGCGCTTCACGCTCGGCGAGCTGCTGATCCCGCTGATGTTCATCGTGATCTTCGCGACGATGCTGCCGGCCGAGACGAACGCGTCGGTGTGGGCGATGTTCGCGATCTGGGCGTACCTCGCGCTCTGCATCGGCGAGGGCATCCTGCTCGGCGTGCTCGCGCGCCGCAAGGTGCAGGCGGTCGTCGGCCCCGAGCGCACCGAGAAGGGCTTCGTGATGCAGGCCCTCGGCCGCGCGATGCAGATGCGCTTCCTGCGCATGCCGCGCGCGCAGGTGAAGCGCTTCGAGAAGGTCGAGTTCACGGCGAACTACCGCCACTGAGCCCCGCCCGGCACGGCCCGGGAATCGGCACGGCCCCGGTGCGACGATCGCTCGTCGCGCCGGGGCCGTCGCCGTTCGCCGCGGGCGGCGGCGCGGTCCGGCCGCCGCGGCTCAACGGCCGCGACGGCGCAGCCGCTCGAGCCCGCGGTTGATCGACGCGGCCCACAGCGGCCCCTCGTAGAGGAACGCCGTGTAGCCCTGCACGAGCGTGGCGCCGGCCTCGAGGCGCGCGGCGACGTCGTGCTCGTCGACGACGCCGCCGACCGAGATGATGCAGAGCTCGTCGGGCACGGCGGCGCGCAGCACGCGGAGCACCTCGAGCGAGCGCGCGCGCAGCGGCCGGCCCGACAGGCCGCCGGCGCCGTAGGCCTCGACGATGCGTGCGGAGGTCTCGAGCGGGGCGCGGGCGATGGTGGTGTTCGTGGCGACGATGCCGTCGAGCCCGATGCGCACGGCGAGCTCGCCGATGCGGCGGATCGCGTCGTCCTCGAGGTCGGGGGCGATCTTCACGAGCAGCGGCACTCCCGCGGCGGCCTCCTGCGTCGCGCGCAGGATCGGCTCGAGCGCGTCGAGCTCCTGCAGGCCGCGCAGGCCCGGGGTGTTCGGCGACGACACGTTCACGACGAGGTAGTCGGCGTGCTCGCGCAGCGCCTCGGCGGCGGCGACGTAGTCGTCGACGGCCTCGTCGTCGGGGGTGTCCTTGTTCTTGCCGATGTTCACGCCGATGAGGGCGGTGCGGCTGCGGCGGGCCTCGAGCTCGGCGCGGGCGCGCTCGACGCCCTCGTTGTTGAAGCCCATCCGGTTGATGAGGCCGCGGTCGCCGACGAGGCGGAACATCCGCGGCTTCGGGTTGCCGGGCTGCGGCCGCGGGGTGACGGTGCCGATCTCGACGTGCCCGAAGCCGAGGGCGGCGAGGCCGTCGGTGAGCTCGGCGTTCTTGTCGAAGCCGGCGGCGAGGCCGAACGGCGAGGGGAAGACGCGGCCGAGGGCGCGGGTCTGCAGCGAGGGCGCGGGCCGGCAGACGGTGCGGGCGGCGAGCCGCAGCGGTGCGCAGCGGCCGATCGCGCGGATGACGGCGGCGCCGACGCCGTGGGCGCGCTCGGCGTCCATGCGCCGGAAGACGGTCTCGAACACGACGCCGTAGCCGGCGCGGGCGATTCGGGTGAGCACTGCGGGTCTCCTCGGGATGCGCCTGGTCAGGCGACGGGTTCGCCGTCGGGGTTCTCGTCGGCGTACTTCGGGGTGATGTCGTCCGACTTCAGGGTCGCGATGGCGCGCTCGAAGTCGGCGACGGAGGCGAAGCCCTGGTAGACGCTCGCGAACCGGAGGTAGGCGACGTCGTCGAGCTCGCGGAGGAACGGCAGGATCGCGAGACCGATCTCGTTCGTCTCGACCTGCGAGGCGCCGGTGGCGCGGATGGTCTCCTCGACCTTCTGGGCGAGCTGCGCGAGGTCGACGTCGGTGACCGGCCGGCCCTGGCAGGCCTTGCGCACGCCGGAGACGATCTTGTCGCGCGAGAACGGCTCGGCGACGCCGGCCCGCTTGATGACGCTGAGGCTCGCGGTCTCGAGGGTCGAGAAGCGGCGGCCGCACTCGGGGCACTGCCGGCGCCGGCGGATGGCGTTGCCGTCGTCGGTGTTGCGCGAGTCGACGACGCGCGAGTCGGTGTTCCGGCAGAAGGGGCAGTGCATCCGCGCTCCCCCTTACTCGCCCGCGGCGAAGCGGGCGTCGACCGATTCGCCGTGCGCGGGGAGGTCCTCGTCGGCGGCGATGGCGCGGATGAGGTCGGCGACCTCGGCGAGCGCGTCGCGGTCGTAGCGGATGAGCTGCTGGGCGCGGAGGAAGGTGTAGGCGCCGAGCCCCGACGAGTGCGAGGAGGCGCCGCCGGTGGGCAACACGTGGTTCGAGCCGGCGACGTAGTCGCCGAGCGGCACGGGGGCGTGCGGGCCCATGAAGATCGCGCCGGCGTTGGTGATGCCGGCGAGGGTCGCCTCGTCGTCGCGGGTCTGGATCTCGAGGTGCTCGGGGCCGTAGGCGTTCGAGACGCGGCAGGCGGTCGCGAGGTCGTCGACGAGCACGATCGCCGACTGCTCGCCGCGCAGCGAGACGCGGGCGCGCTCGGCGTGCTTGGTGGCGGCGGTGCGGCGCTCGACGGCGGCGTCGACGCGGGCGGCGAAGTCGGCGTCGTCGGTGACGAGCACGGCGCCGGCGAGCTCGTCGTGCTCGGCCTGGCCGACCAGGTCGGCGGCGACGTACTCGACGTCGGCGGCGCCGTCGGCGATGATCAGCACCTCGGTGGGGCCGGCCTCGGCGTCGATGCCGACGACCGATTGCACGGCGCGCTTCGCGGCGGCGACCCAGACGTTGCCGGGGCCGGTGATGACGTCGACCGGTTCGAGGCCGATGCCCTCGACGCCGTGGGCGAGCGCGCCGATGGCGCCGGCGCCGCCCATCGCGTAGACCTCGTCGACGCCGAGGAGGCCGGCGGCGGCGAGGATGGTCGGGTGGATGCGGCCTCCGTGGTCGGCCTGCGGCGGCGAGGCGATCGCGATCGACTGCACGCCGGCGACCTGCGCGGGCACGACGTTCATGACGACGCTCGAGGGGTAGACGGCCTTGCCGCCGGGCACGTAGAGGCCGACGCGGTCGACGGGCACCCAGCGCTGCTCGATCACCGCGCCGGGGGCGACCTCGGTGCGGGCGGGCGGCGGCACCTGGGCCTCGGAGCCCTTGCGGACGCGGACGATCATCTCCTCGAGCGCGCGGCGCACCTGCGGGTCGAGCCCGTCGACCGCCGCGGCGATCTCGTCGGCGCCGGCGCGCACCCGCGGCGGGGCGGCGCCGTCGAAGCGCTCGGCCTGGGCGAGCAGCGCCCGCTCGCCGTGGGCGCGCACCTCGTCGATGAGCGCGCGGGCGCCGTCGAGGGCGGCGGTGACGTCGAGTTCGGGGCGGGGCAGGGCGGCGCGGAGGTCGGCGTCGGAGAGCTCGCGGCCGCGCAGATCGATCAGCTGCATCATGATGGCTTCAGTCTAGTTCGCCCCGGGCGCGCGCCCGACCGGATGCGCGGGACCGGCCGCGCGCATCCCCGCGCCGCGCCCGGCGCCTACTCGAACCCGCCGGGCCCGAGCAGCGCCTGCAGCTCGCTGTAGAGCGCGCTCGACGCCTCGACCCGGTGCGGCAGCTCGAAGCGGCGCAGCGCCGCCGGGGTGCGGAGCGTGAGCCGCACCTCGGTATCGCCGGGGTTGCGGCGCAGCAGCTCGTCGAGCTCGCCGACGAGCCGCTCGGTGGCGGCGCGGTCGTCGAGCACGAGCGAGACCGGCCGGTCGTCGCCGACCGAGAGGTTCGGCACGCTGAGCCCCTGGGCGGTGATGACGATGCCGTCGTCGCGCTGCTGGGCGCGGCCGCGCACGACGGCGATCGAGTCGGAGACGAGCTGCTCGGAGTACTCGAGGTAGGTCTTGCCGAGGAAGGTCGCGTCGATCTGGCCGCCGAAGTCCTCGATGGTGACGATGCCGTAGGGGTTGCCGGAGTTGCGGGCGATGCGCTTCTGCACCGTGGTGATGAGCCCGGCGACCTGCACCGTGTCGCCGTCGCGCGCGCCGCCCTCGCGCAGGAGGTCGAGGATGGGGGTGGCGCCGAGCTTCGCGAGCTCGCCCTCGAGGCCGCGCAGCGGGTGGTCGGAGACGTAGAGCCCGAGCATCTCGCGCTCGAAGGCGAGCTTGTCGCGGCGGGTGAACTCCGGACGCTCGGGCACGACCGACTCCTCCTCCTCGAACTCGAGCAGGCCCGCGAAGAGGTCGACCTGGCCGTGCGCCTCGTTGCGCTTGCGCGAGACGGCGGCGTCGACGGCGTCCTCGTGGATCTCGAGGAGCGCCCGGCGGGTCGCGCCCATCGAGTCGAACGCGCCGGCCTTGATCAGCGACTCGATGGTGCGCTTGTTCGCGACGCCGATGGGCACCTTCTTCAGGAAGTCGTGGAACGAGGTGAACGCGCCCTCGCGCTCGCGCGCGGCGATGATGTCGGCGACGACCTGGTCGCCGACGTTGCGCACCGCGCCGAGGCCGAAGCGGATGTCGGCGCCGACGGCGCGGAATCGCAGCGTCGACTCGTTGACGTCGGGCTGCA
>JAAYAS010000340.1 GCA_012719255.1 Microbacteriaceae bacterium
CCAGCCGAGGATCGACTCCTCGAGGAGCACCTCGGTGGTCGGCGACGAGAGCAGGCCGTCCTCGACGATCCTGACGAGTTCCTCCTCGGTGTACGCGAAGCCCGAGCCGAGGCCGCCCATCGTGAACGAGGGGCGCACGACGAGCGGGTAGCCGAGGTCCTCGGCGTAGGCCTTCGCCTCGTCGACGGTGTGCGCGATGTGCGAGCGGGCGACCTCGGCGCCGGCGGCGATGACGAGGTCCTTGAACTCCTGGCGGTCCTCGCCGCGGCGGATCGCGTCGACCTTCGCGCCGATGAGCTCGACGCCGTGCTTCGCGAGGATGCCGAGCTCGTCGAGCTTCATCGCGGCGTTCAGGGCGGTCTGGCCGCCGAGGGTCGGCAGGATCGCGTCGGGGCGCTCCTTGACGATGATGCGCTCGATCACCTCGGGGGTGATCGGCTCGACGTAGGTGGCGTCGGCGAAGTCGGGGTCGGTCATGATCGTCGCCGGGTTCGAGTTCACGAGGATGACGCGGACGCCCTCCTCGCGGAGCACGCGGCAGGCCTGCGTGCCCGAGTAGTCGAACTCGGCGGCCTGACCGATGACGATCGGGCCCGAACCGATGACGAGGACGGAGTTGATGTCGGTGCGCTTGGGCATTTCGGTGACGGTTCCTAGTTCTGGTTCGGGGTCGAGTCGGACTTCGCGGCGACGACCATCTCGCGGAAGCGGTCGAACAGCGGCGAGGCGTCGTGGGGGCCGGAGGCGGCCTCGGGGTGGAACTGCACCGAGAAGGCGGGCAGATCGAGGCAGCGGATGCCCTCGACGACCTGGTCGTTGAGGCCGATGTGGCTCACCTCGACGCGGCCGAGGCCGGCGGGCGAGTCGACGGTCTCGCCGATCGGCAGGTCGACGGCGAAGCCGTGGTTCTGGGCCGTGATCTCGACCTTGCCGGTGGCGGTGTCGAGCACGGGCTGGTTGAGGCCGCGGTGGCCGAAGGGGAGCTTGTAGGTGCCGAAGCCGAGCGCGCGGCCGAGCAGCTGGTTGCCGAAGCAGATGCCCATGAACGGCAGGCCCTCGCCGAGCAGCTCGCGCAGCAGCAGCGCCTGGGCGTCGTTCGCCTCCGGGTCGCCGGGGCCGTTCGAGTAGAACACCGCGTCGGGCTCGACGGCGCGCACCTCGTCGATGCCGGCGCCGGCCGGCAGCACGTGCACGTCGAAGCCGCGCGAGGCGAGGTTCGAGATCGTCGCGCGCTTCACGCCGAGGTCGAGCAGCGCCACCGCGCCGATGCGCTCGTCGGCGGTCGACTCGACGGTGTAGGCCTCGGCGGTGGTCACCGCGTCGGAGAGGTAGCGGCCGGCCATCGGCGCCTGCGAGCGCACGCGGGCGAGCTGCTGCTCGGGGTCGATGCCGTGCGCGTCGCCGCTGAACAGGCCCGCGCGCATCGCGCCCCGCTCGCGGATGCGGCGGGTGAGCGCGCGGGTGTCGACCTCGGCGATGCCGACGACGCCCTCCCGCTCGAGCGCCTCGTCGAGGCTCCCCTCGGCGCGCCAGTTCGACACGACGCGGGAGGGGTCGCGCACGACGTAGCCGGCGACCCAGAAGCGGTCGGACTCCATGTCGGCGTCGTTGACGCCGGTGTTGCCGATGTGCGGGGCGGTCTGCACGACGATCTGCCCCGCGTAGCTCGGGTCGGAGAGGGTCTCCTGGTAGCCGGTCATGCCGGTGGTGAACACGAGTTCGCCGAAGCGCTCCCCCGTGGCGCCGTAGGCGACGCCCTCGTAGCGGGAGCCGTCCTCGAGGACGAGGACGGCGGGGTCGGTGCGGATCATGCGTGCTCCTGTGCGGTGGGTTCGGGGGCGAGGGTCTGGAGGGCGTCGAGCAGGGCCCGGCGGTCGGCCGGGTCGACGACGCGGAAGTAGGTGGCGACCGGGTGGTCGTCGTCGAGCAGCCAGCCGACGAGGATGAGCCCGTCGCGCTCGACGGCGCGGTCGATGGTGCCCTGGGCGCGGCCGACCTCCTCGATGCGCTCGCGCGGCACGAAGAAGGGCCGGGTCGCGGCGATGCCGACGGCGAGGCCGGTCGGGTGCACCTCGACGACGGCGCGGCCGCGGAAGCCGAGCGGCTCGACGGCGATGCGGTCGAGCGGCGCGCCGGCGGTCGAGGTGGCGACGTAGTGCACGTCGTCGAGCGCGAAGACCGGCTCGCCGAGCCCGGCGGGCAGCTCGGGCGCGGCGGCGATCGACGACTGCCGGCGACGGCGGGCGCGCCAGCCGAGCCACATCAGCGCGATGAGCCCGAGGCAGACGGCGAGGATCGTGAGGGTGATGAGCGGTCCAGGCATCAGCGGGCCTCCTCGGCGTGGCGGCGGCGGGCGGCGCGGCCGACCTCCTCGGCGTCGACGACCTCGCCGTCGCGCACGGTCGGGGTGCCGCGGTAGATCGTCCAGCGCACCGAGCCGGGCAGCTCGAGGCCGAGGTAGGGCGAGTTGCGCGACTTGCCGGCGAGGTCGTCCTCGGTGAAGACGCTCGAGGCCTCGGCGTCGTAGAGCACGAGGTTCGCGAGCGCGCCGGCCTCGAGCGGCGTGCCCGACTCGGGCGCCGAGCCGAGGCGCGCGGGGGTCTCGCTGAGGATGCGGGCGACGTCGCGCCAGCCGATCGTGCCGGGAGCGACCATCGTCGCGTGCACGATGCGCAGGCACGACTCGAGCCCGACCATGCCCATCGAGGCGTGGTCCCACTCGGTCTGCTTGCTGTCGGAGGGGTGCGGGGCGTGGTCGGTGCCGACGATGTCGATCGTGCCGTCGGCGAGCGCCTCGCGCAGGGCGGCGACGTCGTCGTCGGTGCGCAGCGGCGGGTTCACCTTGAAACGGGCGTCGAAGCCGCGCACCTTCTCCTCGGTGAGCAGCAGGTGGTGCGGGGTGACCTCGGCGGTGATCGCGATGCCGCGGGCCTTCGCCCAGCGCACCACGTCGACCGAGGTGCGGGTCGAGAGGTGGCAGACGTGCACGCGCGAGCCGACCTGCTCGGCGAGCAGGGCGTCGCGGGCGATGATCGACGACTCGGCCGCGCCGGGCCAGCCGCCGAGGCCGAGCTCGGCGCTCAGCTCGCCCTCGTTCATCTGCGCGCCGACGGTGAGCTTCGGGTCCTGCGCGTGCTGGGCGACGACGCCGTCGAATGCCTTCGCGTACTCGAGCGCGCGGCGCATGATCAGCGGGTCGAAGACGCACTTGCCGTCGTCGGAGAACACCCGCACCTTCGCGCGCGACTCGGCCATCGAGCCGAGCTCGGCGAGCTGCTCGCCGTTCTGCCCGACGGTGACGGCGCCGATCGGGTGCACATCGGCGTAGCCGGCCTCGCGGCCGAGCGCCCAGACCGCCTCGACGACGCCAGCGGTGTCCATCACCGGTTGCGTGTTCGGCATCGCGAACACGGTGGTGAAGCCGCCCTTCGCGGCGGCGCGGGTGCCGGTGAGCACGGTCTCGGCCGACTCGAAGCCGGGCTCGCGCAGGTGCACGTGGAGGTCGACGAGGCCGGGCAGGGCGATGAGGCCCTCGGCGTCGACGACCTCGGCGCCCTCGGGCGCGTCGATGGCGCCGGGCGCGGCGATCTCGCGGATGCGGTCGCCCTCGATGAGCAGATCGCGGGGCTCCTCGCCGTAGGGGCGGGCGCCGCGGATCAGGATCGTGGTGGGTGCGGTCATCGTCATCGGCCTTCCTTCACGCCCGAGCACAGGAGGTAGAGCGCCGCCATGCGGACGCTGACCCCGTTGGCGACCTGCTCGAGCACGGTCGATCGGGGGGAGTCGGCGGCGGCCGAGGCGATCTCGAGCCCCCGGTTCATCGGACCGGGGTGCATGATCGAGGTCGACTCGGGCAGGGCGCGCAGGCGCGCCTCGGTGAGCCCCCACATCCGCGCGTACTCGCGGGTGTGGGGGAAGAACGCGTCGTGCATCCGCTCGGCCTGGATGCGCAGCAGCATCACGGCGTCGGGGCCCTCGGCGAGCGCGGCGTCGAGGTCGTAGCCGGTCTCGGCGGGCCAGCCGCTGAGGTGGGCGGGCAGCAGCGTCGGCGGGCCGACGAGCGTCACCCGGGCGCCGAGCGTCGTGAGCAGCCACACGTTCGAGCGGGCGACGCGCGAGTGCAGGATGTCGCCGACGATGACGACGTGCGCGCCGTCGAGGCCCTTGCCGCGGGAGGCGGCGCCGTGGAGGCGCCGGCGGAGCGTGAACGCGTCGAGGAGCGCCTGCGTCGGGTGCTCGTGGCAGCCGTCGCCGGCGTTGAGGATCGGCGCGTCGATCCAGCCGCGGTCGGCGAGCATCTGGGGCGCGCCGGTCGCGGGGTGGCGGATGACGACGGCGTCGGCGCCGATGGCGTGGAGCGTCTGCGCGGTGTCCTTGAGCGACTCGCCCTTCGACACGCTCGAGCCCTTCGCCGCGAAGTTGATGACATCGGCGCTGAGGCGCTTCTCGGCGGCCTCGAACGAGATGCGCGTGCGGGTCGAGTCCTCGTAGAAGAGGTTGACGACGGTGACGCCGCGCAGCGCCGGCAGCTTCTTCACCTCGCGCTCCTGCGCGGCGGCCATGTCCTCGGCGGTGTCGAGGATGAGGATCGCCTCGTCGCGGCGCAGCGCGGCGGTCGAGATCAGGTGCTTCATCGGGGCTCCTCCCCCGCCGCGCCCTCGCGGCCGCTGATGATCACGGCGTCGTCGCCGCCGTCGATCTCGTGCAGCTGCACCGAGATGCGCTCGCTGCGGGCGCTCGGCAGGTTCTTGCCGACGAAGTCGGCGCGGATCGGCAGCTCGCGGTGGCCGCGGTCGACGAGCACGGCGAGCTGCACGGCGCGCGGGCGGCCGAGGTCGCGGGTCGCGTCGAGCGCGGCGCGGATGGTGCGGCCGGAGAAGAGCACGTCGTCGACGAGCACGACGACCTTGCCGTCGATGCCGCCGAGCGGGATCTCGGTCGGGTGCGACTGCGTGAGCGGCCGGCGGCGGAGGTCGTCGCGGTACATCGTGATGTCGAGCGCGCCGACGAACGCGGCGGGGTCGACCTCGGCGCCCTCCATCGCGGCGATGCGCGCGATGTTCGCGCCGATGCGGCGGGCGAGCGGCACGCCCCGGGTGGGGATGCCGAGCAGCACGACGTCGTCGGCGCCCTGGTTCACCTCGAGGATCTGGTGCGCGATGCGCATGAGCGCGCGCGACACGTCATCGGACTGGAGCACGATGCGCTCGGCCAACGACGACCTCCTTCCCCGCCTCGCAGGACGGAATTTAAAGGGTGGTCTGCAACGCCCACGAGCCTATCAGGGCGTACGCTTTCGATCACCGCCCGCCGCACGCAGCGGGCCGATCCGGAAGGCCCCCTCGTGAGCGGACTCGCCGCCCTCCTCGACGACATCGCCGCGCTGGTGAAGCTCACCGCCGCGAGCCTCGACGACGTCGCCGCCGCCGCCGGGCGCGCCGGCGCGAAGGCCGCCGGCGTCGTCATCGACGACGCGGCGGTGACGCCGCAGTACGTGTCCGACGTCGACCCGAGCCGCGAGCTGCCGATCATCTGGCGCATCACCCGCGGTTCGTTCGTGAACAAGCTGCTGATCATCCTGCCGCTGCTGCTCCTGCTCAGCGAGTTCGCGCCGTGGGTGCTGCCGTGGCTGCTCATGGCCGGCGGCTGCTACCTCGCCTACGAGGGCGCCGAGAAGCTCTGGCACATGATGCGGCCCGGCGACCACACGCCGACGACGACCGCCGTCGACCGCGGCCCCGATGCCGAGAAGAAGGTGATCAAGGGCGCGATCACCACCGACTTCATCCTCAGCACCGAGATCATGGTGATCGCGATGAACGAGGTCGCCGCCGAGTCGCTGCTCAACCGGGCGCTCATCCTCATCGTCGTCGCGATCGGCATCACCGTCGCGGTGTACGGCGCGGTCGCGCTCATCGTGAAGATGGACGACGTCGGCCTCTCGCTCGCGCGGCGGCCGAGCCCGCTCGCGCAGCGCGTCGGCCGCGGGCTCGTGACGGCGATGCCGGGCGTGCTCGCGGTGCTCTCGTTCGTCGGCATGATCGCGATGCTCTGGGTCGGCGGCCACATCCTGCTGCTGAACACCCACGAGCTCGGGCTCGCGCAGCCGTACGGCTGGGTGCACGGCCTCGCCGAGTCGGCGGGCGCCGCGGTGCCGGCGGTCGGCGGCCTCGTCGCCTGGCTCGTCGAGACGGCGTTCTCGGCGGTGTTCGGCTTCGTCGTCGGCACGGTCATCATGGGCGTCCTCCACCTGCTGCCGATCCGCAAGCCCGACCCGCACGCCGAGGCGCGCCCCGAGGCGGCCGAGTCCGGAGCGGCCGAGCCCGAGGCGACCGAGTCCGGGGCGGCCGGCACCGGCGCCGAGCCGAGCGCCGCGCGCGACTGACCGCATCCCGGGCGGGACGCGGAACGGGGCCGGGCCGGAGCGATCGCTCCGGCCCGGCCCCGTTCGCGCGCGGTCAGCGCTCGGCGATGCGGCCGAGCACGCCGTTGATGAAGCGCGCCGAGTCGTCGGTCGAGTACTCCTTCGCCGTCTCGATCGCCTCGTTGATCGCGACGCCGACCGGCACCTCGTCGTTGTAGCGCAGCTCCCACACGCCGATGCGGAGGATCGCGCGGTCGAGCCGCGGCATCCGCTCGAGCGTCCAGTCGCGGGCGGCCGACTCGATGGCCTCGTCGATCGCGTCGGCGTGCTCGATGACGCCCTGCACGATCTCGCGCGCGTAGCGCCACGACGCCTCGCGCTCGGGCTCGTCGAGCGCGCGCAGCTGCTCGTCGGCGAGCACGTCGCCGAGCGGCCGGTCGACGAGCTCGGCCGAGTAGAGCATGTCCATCGCGCGCTTGCGCGCCTTGCTGCGGGCGCTCACTAGTCGTTGACCCGGCCGAGGTAGTCGCCGGTGCGGGTGTCGACCTTCACGCGGGTGCCCGAGTCGACGAACAGCGGCACCTGGATCTCGGCGCCGGTCTCGACGGTCGCGGGCTTCGTGCCGGCGTTCGAGCGGTCGCCCTGCAGGCCGGGCTCGGTGTAGGTGATCTCGAGGACGACCGACGGCGGCATCTCGATGTAGAGCGGCTCGCCCTCGTACATCGCGATCTGCACCTGCTGCTGCTCGAGGAGGTACTTCGCGGCGTCGCCGACGATGGTCTCCGAGACGCTGAGCTGGTCGTAGTCGCGCTCGTCCATGAAGACGAACGAGTCGCCGTCGCGGTAGAGGTACTGGTAGTCGCGGCGGTCGACGGTGGCGGTGTCGATCTTCGCGCCGGCGTTGAAGGTCTTGTCGTTGGTGCGGCCGGTGACGACGTTCTTGATCTTCGTGCGGACGAACGCGCCGCCCTTGCCCGGCTTCACGTGCTGGAACTCGACGACCTGCCAGAGCTGGCCGTCGAGGATGAGGACGATGCCGTTCTTGATGTCGGCGGTGGTGGCCATTCGGTGAATCCTTCGTGGTTCTGCCCGGCCCCGGGCGCGGTTCCGCGTCGGGCCGGGTCGGTTGCGGAGCGCTCTACCCTATCGCGGGCGGCGCGGCGGGCTCGAGCCGCGGGGCGGCCCGGGCGGCGGCGGTCAGGCCGAGACGCCCTCGTACGCGGCGAAGAGCAGCGCGTCGTCGGGCGCGGTCATGATCGTCGGCTGGCCGATCGCGTCGAGCACGACGAAGCGCAGCAGCGAGCCGCGCGACTTCTTGTCGCGGGCCATCACCGAGTGCAGCTGCGGCCAGCGGTTGCCCGGGTAGCCGGTCGGCAGGCCGAGCAGCTCGAGCACGCGCCGGTGGCGGTCGGCCTCGGCGTCGGAGAGCCGGCCCGAGAGCCGGCCGAGCTCGGCGGCGTAGACCATGCCGACCGACACCGCGGCGCCGTGGCGCCACTGGTAGCGCTCGGTGTGCTCGATCGCGTGGCCGAGCGTGTGCCCGTAGTTGAGCATCTCCCGGCCGCCCTGCTCGGTGAGGTCGTTCGAGGTGACCTGCAGCTTGAACTCGATGGCGAGCTCGAGGATGCGCCGGAACTCGGGGGTCGTCGGGTCGGTCGCGCGCTCGGGGTCGGCCTCGATGAGGTCGAGGATCTCGGGCTCGGCGATGAAGCCGATCTTCACGGCCTCGGCGAACCCGGTGACGAGCTCGTTGCGGGGCAGCGAGGCGAGCACGTCGAGGTCGCAGACGACGCCGGCGGGCAGGTGGAACGCGCCGACGAGGTTCTTGCCCTCGTTCGTGTTGATGCCGGTCTTGCCGCCGACGGCGGCGTCGGCCATCGCGAGCACCGTCGTCGGCACCTGCACGACCTTCACGCCGCGCAGCCACGAGGCGGCGATCCAGCCGCCGAGGTCGGTGCAGGCGCCGCCGCCGAGCGAGATGATCGCATCCGAGCGGGTGAAGTCGGCCTGGCCGAGGATGCCCCAGAGGAACTCCGCCACCTCGACGCGCTTGCCCGACTCCGCATCCGGGATCTCGGCGAGCAGCACCCTCCGGTACTTGCCGCCGAGGCGCAGGTGGAGCTGCTCCGCGATCTCGCGGAGGGTGGGCTGGTGCACGATGAGCAGCTGCTCGACCTTGTCGCCGACGAGCGCGGGCAGGTGCTCGTCGAGGCGCTCGATGAGCCCGGTGCCGATGAGCACGGGGCCGTGGCCCCCGGGCGCGGTGAGCGTGGTGGTCGCGGTCATCGATCGTTCTCCCTGCGGTCGTTCGTGCGGTCGTGGTGCGCGTCTCCGGCGGGGCGGCCGTCGCGGTCGCGCCGCAGCAGCGGCGAGCCGGTGCGCTTGAGGTGGCGGCGGATCTCGTTGACGACCTGCCACATCGGCCGGAAGCTCGTGTCGACGGTGAGGTCGGCGAGCCGTTCGTAGATGGGCCGGCGGCGCTCGTAGGTCTCGATCCAGCTGTCGATGCCGCTGAGCAGCGGCCGGTTCGTGCGGCCGCTGATGCGCTCCTCGATCGCCTTCGGCGAGGCGACGAGCAGCACGACGGTGTGCTCGTCCGACTCGAGGTCGCGCTGCGTGCCCTCGTCGAGGATCGCGCCGCCGCCGAGCGAGACGATCT
The DNA here is from genome assembly GCA_012719255.1 of Microbacteriaceae bacterium. GTDB lineage: Bacteria > Actinomycetota > Actinomycetes > Actinomycetales > Microbacteriaceae > Gulosibacter. Next base: position 9,024 of record JAAYAS010000340.1, read on the forward strand.
CGTACTCGCGCAGCGCCCGCGCCACGTACTCGCGCTCGAGCCGCCGGAACTCGGCCTCGCCCTCGCGCGGGATGAACTCGTGGATCGCGCCGTGCTCGCGGGCGAACAGCTTGTCGGAGTCTGCGTAGCTCGCCTTCAGGCGCTGCGCGAGCCGCTTGCCCGCGCGCGACTTGCCGGCGGCCGGCGGACCGATGAAGACGAGGCTCATACCCGCCACTCGCTCAGCGAGTCGCCCATCGGCGTGTCGTCGACCTCGCCGTCGAGCGCGGCGGCGTCGACGAGCTCGGGGCTCGTGCGGAGCGACTCGGGGATCGCCGCGAGGTACGCGTCGATGTTGCGGCGCACCTCGGCGAGCGAGTCGCCGCCGAACTTCTCGAGCACGGCATCGGCGAGCACGAGCGCGACCATCGCCTCGGCGACGACGCCCGAGGCGGGCACCGCGCAGACGTCGGAGCGCTGGTGGTGGGCGGTCGCGTTGCCGCCGGTCGCGGTGTCGACGGTGTGGAGGGCGCGGGGCACGGTGGCGATCGGCTTCATCGCGGCGCGCACGCGCAGCACGGTGCCGGTCGTCATGCCGCCCTCGATGCCGCCGGCGCGGTC
>JAAYAS010000043.1 GCA_012719255.1 Microbacteriaceae bacterium
ACGATGACGGGGTGGCCGGCCTCCCAGGCGTCGAGGCAGAACTCCTTGTCCTCCTCGTACACGAAGTACCGCTCGTCCCAGCCGCCGATTGCCCGGATCGTCTGCGCGGTCCCGGTGAGCGCGGCGCCGATCGCCCACGTCGCGTAGCGCGTGACGCCCGGCTCGCAGAGCACGTAGTAGTGCTCGGCGGACCACTCGGGGAAGCCGAGGCGGTTGATGACCTTCCGCGGGTACGTCGGCGCGTGGCGGCCGTTCGGCTGCAGCCGCCCGTCGGGGTAGGTGAGCTGCGGGGCGACGATCGCGTCGTGCTCGTCGATCGTGCGCTCGAGCACCGGCAAGGTCGCGTAGTCGACCCGGACATCGGGATTGACGAATGCGATGTACCGCCCCGCCGCGACGGCCAGTCCCTCGTTGTTCGCCTTCGAGAAGCCGCCGTTGTCGGCGCGGCGGATGGTCCGCGCGCCGAGGCGCTCGGCGACGTCGGCGGAGCCGTCCGCGGACGCGTTGTCGACGACGATCCACTCGACGTCGGCGGGCCGCGGGCCGTCCCAGTGCGCCTCGAGCGTCGCCGCGGAGTTGTAGCTCACCGTGATGAGCGACCAGCGGACCTCGCTCACACCGCCCCGTCCTTGGCGAGCACGACCCGGATGGTCCGGAAGAGGATCTCGATGTCCCCGACGAGCGACCAGTTCTCGACGTAGTACAGGTCGAGCCGCATGGCCTCCTCCCACGAGAGGTTCGACCGGCCCGACACCTGCCAGAGCCCGGTGATGCCCGGCCGGCGCAGCAGCCGCCGGTGCGCGACGTCGTCGTAGAGCGCGACCTCCTCCGGCATCTGCGGGCGGGGGCCGACGAGCGACATCGAGCCGGCGATGACGTTGAAGAACTGCGGGAGCTCATCGAGCGAGTACTTCCGGATGAATGCGCCGAAGCGCGTGATCCGCGGATCCTGCTCGATCTTGAAGAGCGGCTGGCCGTCGCGCCCCTGCTCGCGGAGCAGGTCGGCGAGCTCCTCGTGCGCTCCGACCTTCATGGAGCGGAACTTCAGCATGTCGAAGGGCTCGCCGCCGCGCCCGATGCGCGGGCTGCGGTAGAGGATCGGGCCGGGGCTCGTCGCCTTGACCCCGATCGCGAGCGCGAGGTAGACGGGCGACAGGATGATGACCGCGAGCAGCGCGACGATGAGGTCGAAGGTGCGCTTCGTGAAGGCCTGCGCCCCCCGGTACCGCGGCGTCTCGACGTGGAGCAGCGGCAGGCCGGAGACGGGACGGGAATGAATGCGCGGGCCGCCGACATCGGTGAGGCTCGGCGCCATGACGAGGTGCTGCCGACCGGCCTCGAGCCCCCAGGACAGCGAGCGGATCCGGCTCGGCGAGAGCCGGTCGCTGCTCGTGAGGACGAGCGTGTCGGCGTCGTGCTCGGCCATGCGCTCGGGGATCGCGTCGAGGTCGCTCGTCGTCGGGACCTCGAGCCCGGCCTGCCCAGTGGGGGTGACGGCGGCGACGACGTGGTAGCCGTTCTTCGGGTCCCGCTCGAGGTCGCGCGCGATCGCCGCGACGGAGGCGTCGGAGCCGGCGAGCAGCACGCGGTAGCTGTACCGGCCGTGGCGGCGCTGCGCGATGAGCCACTGCCGCCAGAGGAATCGGGACAGCAGCAGCAGGATGAGTCCGGCCGGCAGCGCGATGAGGATATAGGTGCGGACGAGGTCGAGCTTCACGAGGAAGACGACGATCGCGACGAGGCCGAAGACGCGGAAGGTCGCATCGAGGAGCCGGCGATACTCCGTCGACCCCGTGCCGACGATGCGCGGGTCGCGGGTCCCGGTGATGCTGAGGGAGAACATCCAGAT
>JAAYAS010000044.1 GCA_012719255.1 Microbacteriaceae bacterium
GACCGCGCACCCGGCGGCCGGCGCGCGCCCGGCGGCGGCGCCTCGTCCGCATCCGAGGCCCCCGGGCGTGCGCGCCTGCGCCCGCCCGCGCCGACGGAGCCGGATGCGGCGGGCTCCCCGGGTGGGCCCCTACCCTGATCCCCAGACCGCACGCACGCCCGCACCACGACGAGGACCCGCATGAACAACAAGCTGCAGCCCCCGACCCCCGCCGAGCTCGAGCCGATCCCGGCGACGCCCGCGGTCGAGGCGGTCGAGCCGAAGTCGGCGACCGACATGCTCCCCGACATCGACCCGGCGACCGCGCTCGACCTCCGTTCCCGCGCCGAGTCGTGGGTCGGCCACCTCGCGAAGCTCGCGCCGAAGACGCCCGAGTTCACCGAGCAGGTGCGGGCGATCCAGCGCGTCGCGCTGCAGGAGATCCGCGGCTCGTCGAACGCGTCGAGCAGCTTCCTCGACAAGAGCCTGCAGCAGTCGCGCGGGGGCGGCGGCCACGCGGCCGACGTCTCGCGCAGCCTCGTCGACCTCCGCAACAAGATCGACGAGCTCGCGCCGAGCAAGGGCGGCCTCGTCGAGCGCATCGTCGGGGCGCTCCCCGGCATGCGCCCGCTGCAGCGCTACTTCCGCCAGTACGAGTCGAACCAGGAGCAGCTCAACAGCATCCTGCTCGCCCTCGACCGCGGCCAGGACCAGCTCCGCAAGGACAACGCGAGCCTCGGCGTCGAGCGCAAGGCGCTGTGGGAGTCGATGGCCGAGCTGAAGAAGGTGTCGGGCCTGCTCGAGGAGCTCGACCAGGCCGTCGTGCGCAAGATCGAGGAGCTGCAGGGCGCCGGCGACGCGCAGGGCGCCCTCGCGATGGAGCAGGACGTGCTGTTCGCCGTGCGCCAGCGCCACGTCGACGTGCAGACGCAGCTCGCCGTCAGCGTGCAGTCGTACCTGTCGATGGACCTCATCCAGGACAACAACCTCAAGCTCATCGACGGCGTCGAGCGCGCGAAGACGACGACGATGACCGCGCTGCGCACCGCCGTGATCGTCGCGCAGGCGCTCGAGAACCAGAAGCTCGTGCTCGATCAGATCGACGCCGTGAACAAGACCACGAACTCGATGATCGACTCGACCTCGCAGATGCTCCGCCAGAACACCCTCCGGGTGCAGGAGCAGGCCGTGAACTCGGGCGTGTCGATCGAGACGCTGCAACGCGCCTACGACAACGTCTTCGCGACGATCGACCAGGTCGAGCAGTTCCGCGCGACCGCGAACACGAACTTCGCGAAGACGATCGACAACCTCTCGCAGCAGCTCGAGCGCTCGGTGCCCTACCTCGAGCGGGCCCGCGACAACGAGCTCGCCCGCGAGAGCAACGCGCCGATCGAGGCGCGCGACCTGCCGCCCGAGCTCACGCTCTAGGCGGCGGGGCCGCGCGCCGCCGCGGCCGGATCAGCCGTCGAGGAGGTACACGACCTCGTTCGCGCCGGCGCGGCACTCCGCGGGAATGCCGTCGACCTGCGCGAGGGCGACCTCCTCGTACTCCCACTCGACGCTCTCGCCGACGCGCACGGTGCGGTCGTCGGCGCGGATGCCGGGCTCGCCGGAGAGCACCTCGTCGTCGTCGTCGAACACGGCGAGGATCGGGGCGCCGCCGTCGGTCTCGAACGCGAGGCAGCCGCCGGGGCCGGTGATGAGCTTCAGGGTCTGCCGCTGGTCGGGGCGGTCGTCGCCGCGGTCGTCGGCCTCGAGGAGGCCGGTGACGCCCTCTACGACGACCGGGTTCACGCGCACCTCGGCGGTGCCGGCGGGCGCCGCCTCGGTGCCGCCCGCGCCGCCGCCGTTGACGCCGCCGGTGGTGCCGTCGTCGGTGCCGCCGTCGTCGGTGCCGCCGTCGCCGGCGCCGTCGTCGGTCGGCACCTCGATCGGGGCGCCGCCGGTCGCCGGCGGCTCGGCCTCGGGGCCGCTCGCACCGCCGGCGCAGGCGGCGAGGCCGAGGCCGAGCGCGAGGGCGGCGAGGCCGGCCCCGACGCCGCGCAGGGCGCGGTGCCGGGGCGCCGACGGCTCGAAGGCGCTCGTCGTGGTCGCGGGCATCGTGGGCTCGTTGCGGTTCGTCATGTGCGCGAGACTACGCGCCGCGCCTCCGAGGCCCCTGGCACGCGGGCGGGGCCCGAGTCGGTCAGACCCAGTCGCCCCGCTTCTCGGCGCCGATCGTGGTGTCGGGGCCGTGGCCGGTCTTCACCACGACGTCGTCGCCGAGCGGGAAGAGCCGCTCCCGGATCGAGCGCTCGATGGTGCCGCGGTCGCTGTGGCTGCGGCCGGTGGCGCCCGGTCCGCCCTCGAAGAGCGTGTCGCCGCTGAAGAGCACCCGCTCGGCCGGCAGCCAGAGGCAGACGGCGCCCGGGGCGTGCCCAGGCGTCGCGATGACCTCGATGCGGGTGCCGCCGACCTCGAGCACGTCGCCGTCGCGGAGCTCGCGATCGGGGCGCCGCTCGGGGTGCGTGAGGTTCCAGAGCACGAGGTCGTCGGGGTTGAGCAGGATCGGCGCGCCGGTGCGCTCGGCGAGCTCGGGCGCGTACCGCACGTGGTCGTCGTGCGCGTGGGTGCAGACGATCGCGGTGACGCGGCGGTCGCCGACGAGCTCGAGGATCGCGTCGACGTCGTGCGGCGCGTCGAGCACGATGCACTCGGCGTCGTCGCCGATCACCCAGACGTTGTTGTCGACGTCGAAGGTCTCGCCGTCGAGCGAGAAGGTGCCGCTGGTGACGGCGTGGTCGATTCGGGCGGTCATGACTGCGTCTCCTTCGTTCGGTTCGTCTCGTCGTCGCCGGTCCCCGCGCCCGGGTCGAGCACGACGACCGAGCGGAGCACCTCGCCGCGCTGCATCTTCTCGAACGCCGGGTCGATGCCATCGATGCCGATGCGCTCGCTGACGAAGTCGCCGAGCGGGAACCGGCCCTGCAGGTAGAGGTCGGTGAGCATCGGGAAGTCGCGCTCGGGCAGGCAGTCGCCGTACCAGCTCGACTTCAGCGAGCCGCCGCGGCCGAACACGTCGAGCAGCGGCAGCTCGA
>JAAYAS010000341.1 GCA_012719255.1 Microbacteriaceae bacterium
AGCACCGTCGAGTTCTCGTCGCAACCATCGCCGGTACCACTGTCGAGTGGTACGACTTCTTCATCTACGCGTTCATGGCGGCGCTGCTGTTCAACGAGCTGTTCTTCTCGCAGCTCGGCGAGACCGCGGCCGTCCTCGTGTCGTTCGCGTCGATCGGTCTCTCGTTCCTCTTCCGCCCCCTCGGCGCGTTCCTCGCCGGCCACTTCGGCGACCGCTACGGCCGCAAGCCCGTGCTCATCGCGACGCTGCTGCTCATGGGCATCGCCACCTCGCTCATCGGCGTGCTGCCGACCGGTGAGTTCGCGAGCTTCTCGGCCGTCGCGCTGATCCTGCTGCGCGTGCTGCAGGGCGTCTCGGCCGGTGGCGAGTGGGGCGGCGCGGCCCTGATGGCCGTCGAGACGGCCGCCGTCGGCCACCGCAACCGCGCGGGCGCCTGGCCGCAGCTCGGCGTGCCGTTCGGCATGCTGCTCGCGACCACGATGCTCACCATCCTGCAGTCGTCGCTCGGCCAGGAGGGCTTCCGCGACTGGGGCTGGCGCATCGCGTTCCTCTTCTCGATCGTGCTGATCGTCATCGGCTACCTCATCCGCCGCGCGGTGGAGGAGTCGCCGGTCTTCAAGCAGATCGCCGTCGCCGCGAAGAAGCAGTCGGCCCCCATCCCGGTGCTCTTCAAGCGCTTCCCGCTCATCGTGCTGTTCGCCGCCCTCGTGTTCGCCGGCGACAACGCGGTCGGCTACATGCTCGTCGGCGGCGTGGTCTCGCGCTACGCCTCGACCCCGACCGAGGCCGGCGGCGTCGTCGGCATGAACCCGGCCGATGTGTCGCTGTTCCTCAACATCGCCGCGCTCTCGTGGGCCGTGTTCACCTACGTCGGCGCCTGGATCGCCGACAAGATCGGCGCGAAGAAGGTCTTCATCATCGGCTACATCCTGATGATCCCCGCCGTCATCGCGCTCTTCCCGCTCGTCGGCATGGGCGCCGAGAACCCGATGATGTTCATCCTCGGCACCAGCCTCCTCGGCATCCCGCTCGGCTTCTGCTACGGCCCGCTGTCGGCCTGGTACGCCGAGGTGTTCCCGGCCTCGGTGCGCTTCTCGGGCGTCTCGATCACCTACGCGATCGGCGCGATCGTCGGCGGCGCCTTCGCCCCGTTCATCGTGCAGGCGATCTTCGAGGCGAACGAGGGCCGCTGGCAGGGCGCCGCGGTCTACCTCGTGATCATGTGCGTCGTCGGCCTCATCGGCTCGATCGCCCTTCGCAGCCGCCACGGCATCCCGCTCGGCCACGACATGGAGGACTCGGGCCAGTGGGAGGACTGGAAGCCCGGCGACCCGGTGCCCGCCGGTGTCAAGGACGCCCACTAGTCTTCGCCCCGCATCGGTCTCCGGCCCGCACGACCCTGCGTCGTGCGGGCCGGAGCCCTTTCGGGGCGAGCAATACGATGGGGGCATGGTCGACGATGCTCCGCAGATCCCCAGTCCCGATGTGACGCTCCGGCAGCTCGAGTGCTTCGTCGCCGTCGCCGAGACGGGCACGATCACCGCGGCGGCCGCGCGCATCCACTCGTCGGGCTCGGCGGTGTCGGATGCGGTGACCTCGCTGGAGCGGGCGATCGGCGTGCCGCTGATGGTGCGCCGCCGCTCGCAGGGGGTGACGCTCACCTCGACCGGGCAGTCGATCGTCGCGCTCGCGCGCGAGGTGCTCGCGCGGGCGACCGAGCTCGAGTCGACCGCGCGCGGCGACGACCGCCACACCGCGCCGGTGCGCATCGGCGCGTTCCACACGCTCGCGCCGACGCTGCTGCCGGCGCTGATCCGCCGCTTCTCGGCCGCGCATCCCGAGGCCGAGATCGCGTACGTGCTCGACGACCAGCAGGGGCTCGCCGACCGGCTCGCGAGCGGCGAGCTCGACGTCGCGCTCGTCTACGACCTCGACTTCCCGCTCGACTTCGAGCGGGTGCCGCTGCTGCGCTCGGGCGGCGTCGCGGTGCTGCCGACCGGGCATCGGCTCGCAGGCCGGCCGTCGGTGCGGCTCGACGAGCTCGCGGGCGAGCCGTTCGTGCTCCACGACGTCGCGCCGAGCCGGCACTACGTGCTGCAGATCCTCCGCGAGGCCGACGTGCATCCCGCCCGTATCCACGCGACGACGAACTACGACCTCTGCCGCTCGCTCGTCGGCGAGGGGCTCGGCTGGTCGCTGCTCATGGGCCGTCGCTTCGCGCCGGTCACCTGGGCGGGCACGCAGGTCGTCGAGGTGCCGATCGAGCCGGCGCCGCCGACGCTCAACGTCGTCGTCGCCGCCCGGCAGGAGTCGCACGCCCCGCGCGTGCAGGACCTCATCGAGGCCGCGCGCGCGACGAGCCGCGAGCTCATGGGCGCGGGCTGACGCGGGGCGCCGCCGGCGTGCGACGAGACGACGGGCGCGGGCCGCCGAAGCGGTCCCGCGCCCGTCGTCGTGCGTGCGGCGCCGCGCCCGCCCTAGTAGCTCGCCCGCTCCGCGCCCTCGGCGCGCTCGCCGGCGCGACCGGCGATGAACTCGTCGGCGAGGCGCTCCGAGCCGCGCGCGAGCAGCGCCACGTCGGCGCCGACGAGGATGAAGTCCATGCCCTCGTCGAAGTACTGGTGCGCGAGCTTCGGGTCGAAGGCGTTGATGCCGACCGGCTTGCCGGCGGCCTTGCCCGCGGCGATCGCGCGGCGCACGCCCTCGACGACGTCGGGGTGGCCCTGCTGGCCGATGAGGCCCATCGAGGCGGCGAGGTCGCTCGGGCCGACGAAGATCGCGTCGACGCCCTCGGTGCCGACGATCTCGTCGACGCGCTCGACGGCCTCGGCGGTCTCGATCTGCACGGTGAGCGACACGTACTCGTCGTTCGCGCGCTGCAGGTAGCCCTCGACGCGGTTCCAGCGCGCGCCGCGGGCGAGCGCCGAGCCGACGCCGCGCACACCGGCGGGCGGGTAGCGCATGGCGCGCACGGCCTGCTCGGCGTCGGCGGCCGAGTTCACCATCGGCACGAGCAGGTTCTGCGCGCCGAGGTCGAGGTACTGCTTGATGAGCACCTGGTCGTTCACCGGCACGCGCACGAGCGGCGTGATCGGGTAGGCGGCGATCGCCTGCAGCTGCAGCTGGATCGACTCGAGCGACAGCGGCGAGTGCTCGCCGTCGATGAGCAGCCAGTCGAGGCCCGAGCCCGCGGCGATCTCGGCGACGAGCGGCGAGCCCGAGCACACCCACATGCCGGCGAGCCCGCGGTTGGCCTCGGCGAGCTTCTGGGCGAAGGTCGGGGGCAGGTTCAGATGAATCGGCATGCGATGGTTCCCATCCGTCCGTAGTCGCAGAGCACCGAGTCGCCGCGTTCGACCCACATCGGGCGGGTGAACGAGCCGGCGAGGATGACCTCGCCGGCCTCGAGGCGGGCGCCGTGCTGGTGGAACTTGTTGGCGAGCCAGGCGACGCCGGTCGCGGGGTGGTTGAGCACCGCCGCGGCGACGCCCGACTCCTCGATCGTCTCGTTCTTGTAGAGCAGCGCCGACACCCAGCGCAGGTCGATCTCGTCGGGGCGCATCGGGTTGCCGCCGAGCACCATGCCGCCGTAGGCGGCGTTGTCGCTGATGGTGTCGACGATGGTGCGGCCCTCGAGCTCGATGTGCGAGTTGAGGATCTCGAGCGCGGGCGTGACGAACTCGGTGGCGCGGATCACGTCGAAGAGCGTGCAGTTCGGACCCTCGAGGGGCTCCTTGAGCACGAAGGCGAGCTCGACCTCGATGCGGACGTTCGTGAACCGGTCGTAGGGGATGACCGAGCCGTTCTCGTAGACGGTGTCGTCGAACATCACGCCGTAGTCGGGCTCGGAGATGCCGGTGGCCTGCTGCATCGCCTTCGAGGTGAGGCCGATCTTGCGGCCGACGAGGCGGCGGCCCGCGGCGAGCTCGCGGTCGCGCCAGCGGCCCTGGATCGCGTACGAGTCCTCGACGGTCGCGTCGGGGTAGCGGGCGGTGATGCGGGGGATGAGCGTGCGGGTGCGGTCGGCCTCGGCGAGCTCGGCCGCGATCGCATCCAGGGTGGATTCGTCGAGCATGGTCTCCATCTTGCCAGGCGCAGCCGGGTGCTCGTCGGTGCGACATCGGGCCGGCATAGTAAATTGACAATCATTCTCATGTAGTGCAGGGTGGCCGGGTGAACAGCCCAGCTCCGCGCACCGCCGCGTTCCCG
>JAAYAS010000045.1 GCA_012719255.1 Microbacteriaceae bacterium
GAGGAGGTCGACCGCCGCGTGCAGGAGCTCATCGGGGGCGCCGCGGATGCGGCGGTCGCGACCGGGGCGATCGTCGCCGGCAACCTGCTGCTCGCGGGCGGTGCGATCGGCGGGGCGCTGCTCGCGACGCCGCCGGGGCTCGCCCTCGCGGCGGGCACGATCGGCGGCGTCGCCTGGCTGCAGCGCGCCGGGGTGCTGCCGGACGCCGACGAGCTCGCCGCCTGGGCCGCGGAGCGGGTCGGCCCGATCATCGCGAACCCGGCGACGGTGACGGTGCTGCGGGCGCTCGTCGGCGGCGGCGACGAGATCGCGAACGCGGTGCTCGGCACGGTCGCGCTCGTGCCCGGCGCCGCGCCGCTCGTCGCCGGGATGGTGCCGTTCGGCGGGTTCCGCTCGCTCAGCGAGGTCGCCTCGGCGCTCACGGGCGCGCTCGAGCGGGCGCAGGGGCCGTCGTCGTTCCGGATGCGCGAGCACGAACTGCCGCCGCGCCCGGCGCCGGCGTCGGTCGAGGGCCTCGTGCGCACCATCCCGCCCTCCCGCGTCGACGAGCCGCAGGTCGAGATCACCCGCTACGAGCGGCCCGACGGCACGGTGGTGCACCTCGTCAGCATCGCCGGCACCGGCTCGCTCGAGTTCGGCGGCGACTGGGCCATGGACAACAAGGCCAACGCGCACGCCTACGCCGGGCTCAGCGAGGAGGAGCTGCGCGAGACGGTGCTCGCGGTCGCCGACGCGATGGCCGCCGCCGGCATCGACGACGGCGACGAGGTGGTGCTCGCCGGCTACTCGCTCGGCGCGCTCATCGTCGCCGGGCTCGCCGGCAGCGGCCGCTGGGAGGTGCCCTCGGCGCTGCTCGTCGGCTCGCCGGTGCACGGCAACGAGCTGCCCGACGGCACCGTCGCGGTGCAGCTCGACCACGACGACGACCCGATCACCGCGCTGCAGGGCCACCACCAGCTGCCCCGCGGCGATCTGTCGATCGTCACCGGCACTCCGCATCCCGACGGCCTGCCGCTCGGCGGCGGCGTGTTCGACGGGCACGCCCAGGAGCTCTACGCCGACACCGCCGCCGCCTACGACCGGCTGCCGGAGGCGCTCCACGCCGATCACCGCCGCGAGCTGCTCGCCCCGCTCGCCGGCGCGACCGCCGTGACGACGACCCAGGTGACGATCCACCGGGTCGACCCCGCCGCCGTCGACACCGCCCGGGGCGTCGACCGCCCGGCGCCCCCGCCCGCGCCGACGCCGCCGCTCGCACCGCCGGCGCCGCCGATGGCGCCGGTCGAGCCCGCGCCGCCCCTCGACGACGCGCCGCCCGCGCCGGTGCCGCAATCGCCCGGGGAGGCCGGTCCGTCGCAGCCCGAGCGGCCCATCGCCGCGCCGCCGCGCTTCGAGCCGAGCCCGGCCCCGGGCATCCGCGCGCCGCTCGCCCCGCCGACGCCCGAGGTGCTCGAGCAGCTCGGCGGGCCGTGAGGCGCGCGGCGGTGCGGCGGCCGGCGTCAGTCGCGCTCGCGGCGGTCGCCGGCGCGGTTGAAGATGCCGTTGAGGATCGCCGAGAACAGGCCCATCAGCAGCGCGCCGCCGATCGCCCACCAGAAGTTGTCGATGTCGAGCCCGAAGCCGGCGACGTCGCTGAGCCACGAGACGATCCAGAACAGGAAGCCGTTCACGACGAGCGCGAACAGGCCGAGCGTGAGGCAGTAGAGCGGCAGCGAGACGACCCGCACCACCTTGCCGATGATCGAGTTGACCAGGCCCCACACGAGCGCGAGCAGCAGATAGGTGACGATGAGCGCCACGGTCGGGTCGCCCGACTCGTAGCTGGTGACGTCGAGCCCCGGCAGCAGCAGGACCACGAGCCAGAGCGCGATGGCGTTGAGCACGATCGAGAGCACGAACTTCATGCGGCGATCATGACAAACGCACCCGAACGCGGCCCGAGACGATCCGTTCGTCCGGGTTCGGGCACCGGTTCGCCGCCCGGCCTCCCGGGGCCCGCATCCGTCAGTAGACTGCGGTCATGTCCGACGAGGTACCTGTCAAGCTCCGCCCCGAGATCCTCGCGCAGCGCGCGTACAAGCAGGGCAAGCCCGCCCCGGCTGATTCGTTCAAGCTCTCCTCGAACGAGCTGCCCTTCGCGCCGCTCGAGAGCGTCACCGCCGCGGTGCGGGGCGCCACCGAGTTCAACCGCTACCCCGACGCCGCCGCCGGCGCCGTGCGCGAGGCGCTCGCCGAGCACTACGGCCTCACCGCCGAGCAGGTGATCGTCGGCGCCGGCTCGGTGTCGCTGCTCTACCAGGCCGTGCAGGCCGCCGCCGGCCCCGGCGACGAGATCGTCTACCCCTGGCGCTCGTTCGAGGCGTACCCGGGCATGGTCGCCCTCGCCGGCGCGACGAGCGTGCAGGTGCCGCTCACCGCCGACGGCGCGCACGACCTCGACGCGATGCTCGAGGCGATCACCGACCGCACCCGGCTCGTCATCGTCTGCTCGCCGAACAACCCGACCGGCCCCGCGCTCGCGCAGGACGAGTTCGAGCGCTTCCTCGCCAAGGTGCCCGCCGACGTGCTCGTCATCGCCGACGAGGCGTACATCGAGTTCGTCACCGACCCGCGCGCGCTCAACGCCACCCGCATCCTCGCCGACCACCCCAACCTCGTCGTCGCCCGCACCTTCTCGAAGGCCTACGGCCTCGCGGGCCTGCGCGTCGGCTACATGATGGGCGACCCGCGCATCCTGTCGGCGTTCGGCACCGCGGCGATCCCGTTCCTCATCTCGGCGCAGGGCCAGGCCGCGGCGCTCGCGGTGATGCGCGAGTCGGATGCGGTGCGCCGTCGCGTCAACGAGATCTCGGCGCGGCGCGACGAGGTGCGCCGGGCGCTGCTCGACCAGGGCTGGCGCGTGCCCGAGACGCAGGCGAACTTCGTGTGGCTGCCGTGCGGCGAGCTCACCGAGCGCGTCGACGGGATGCTCCGCGAGGGCGGCATCGTCGGACGCGCCTTCCCGGGCGACGGCATCCGCGTCACGATCGGCGAGGAGGCGTCGGTGACGCCGCTGCTCGCCGCCTGCTGGCGCGCGATCGAGCGCTGGCCGTACCTCCGCGGCGACGACGCCCCCGCCGAGTAGCCGCACCGCCGCGACCGCGATGCACCGCTCCGCCGGGAGCGGTGCATCGCGCTTCCACCGGCGCTCGGGGTTGTCGCGATCGGCAAGACCGCGAGCGGTTCGTTGGCGACCGCCTCCAGCGCGACCCCCACGGGCGCTCGTAGACTGTGCGGGTCAGTCCCCCCAGCAGGAAGGTGACGCGGTGACCCAAGCCGACCTCGCCCCCGACGAGACCGTCGTCATCCTCACCCCCGAGGGCCGCATCGCGCCCTCGGCCGCCGCCGAGCCCTACCTCGCGCGGCTCGAGCGCGCCGACGACGAGCTGTGGCGGACGGCGCTCCGGCAGATGACCCTCGTGCGCGCCTTCGACCGCGAGTCGACGAACCTGCAGCGCCAGGGGCAGCTCGCCCTCTACGTGCCCTGCGAGGGGCAGGAGGCCGCGCAGGTCGGTTCGGGCCTCGCCACCCGCCCGCAGGACGCGATCTTCCCCTCGTACCGCGAGCACGCCGTCGGCCTCACCCGCGGCCTCGACCTCGTGCGCGTGCTCGCGCTGCTGCGCGGCGTCACCAACGGCGGCTGGGACCCGGCCGAGGCCGGCAACTTCCGCAACTACGTGCTCGTCATCGGCTCGCAGGCGCTCCACGCCGCGGGCTACGCGATGGGGCAGACGCTCGACGGCGTCGTCGGCACCGGCGACCCCGAGCGCGACGAGGCGACGATCGTCTACTTCGGCGACGGCGCCACCAGCCAGGGCGACGTCAACGAGGCGCTCGTGTTCGCCCGCTCGTTCGACTCGCCGCAGGTGTTCTTCCTGCAGAACAACCACTGGGCGATCTCGGTGCCGGTGCGCGTGCAGTCGCCCGTGCCGCTGCACCGCCGCGCCGACGGCTTCGGGATGCCCGGGGTGCGCATCGACGGCAACGACGTGATGGCGAGCTGGGCCGTCACCGGCGAGCTGCTCGACCGCGCCCGCGCGGGCGGCGGCCCCGCCTTCATCGAGGCGCTCACCTACCGCATGGGCGCCCACACCACGAGCGACGACCCGACGAAGTACCGCACCCGCGAGGAGGAGCAGTACTGGCGCGAGCGCGACCCGATCGAGCGGCTCGAGAAGCACCTGCGCGCGCGGGGCGAGGAGGGCGCGTTCTTCGACGCGCTCGCCGAGGAGGCCGCCGACTACGCGGCCGACATCCGCCGCCGCACCCTCGAGCTGCCGAACCCCGATCCGCTCGTGATGTTCGATCACCCGTACGCCGAGCCGCACGCGGTCGTCGCCGCGCAGCGCGAGGCGTACCTCGACTTCGAGGCGTCGTTCGACGAGGAGGCCGGCGCATGACCGACACCGCACCCGCCGCATCCGCGGCACCCGCCCCGCCCGCCGCATCCGCGGGCCCCGTGCGCCCCGCCCCGGCGCCCGAGCCGGCGATCGAGGAGCTGCCGCTCGCCCGCGCCCTCAACCGGGCGCTGCGCGACGCGCTCGCCGCCGACGAGAAGGTGCTGCTGCTCGGCGAGGACATCGGCCGCCTCGGCGGCGTGTTCCGCATCACCGAGCACCTGCAGCGCGACTTCGGCGACCGCCGCGTCATCGACACGCCGCTCGCCGAGTCGGGCATCATCGGCTCGGCGATCGGCCTCGCGATGCGCGGCTACCGGCCCGTGTGCGAGATCCAGTTCGACGGCTTCGTGTTCCCCGGCTTCGACCAGATCACCACGCAGCTCGCGAAGTTCCACGCCCGCACCGCCGGCGCCGTGCGGCTGCCGGTCGTCATCCGCATCCCCTACGGCGGGCACATCGGCGCGGTCGAGCACCACCAGGAGAGCCCCGAGACCTACTTCGCCCACACCGGCGGTCTGCGCGTCGTCGCGCCCTCGAACCCGAACGACGCCTACTGGATGCTGCGGCAGGCGATCGAGTCGGACGACCCGGTCGTCTTCCTCGAGCCGAAGGGGCGCTACTGGCCGAAGGGCGAGGTCGACTTCGCCGCGCCCGCCGCCGAGATGGGCCAGACCCGAATCGCCCGCCCGGGCACCGACGTCACCCTCATCGGCTGGGGCGCCCAGACCACCATGAACCTCCAGGCCGCCCAGCTCGCCGCCGACGAGGGCGCCGAGGTCGAGGTGCTCGACCTGCGCGGCCTCTCGCCGGTCGACTGGGACCCGATCGTCGACTCGGTGCGCCGCACCGGCCGCGCGGTCGTCGCCCAGGAGGCGCCCGGCAACGTGTCGCTCGGCAGCGAGATCGCCGCGACCGTCGCCGAGCGCTGCTTCTACAGCCTCGAGGCGCCGGTGCTGCGCGTGTCGGCCTACGACGTGCCGTTCCCGCCCGCGCGCCTCGAGAACAGCTACCTCCCCGACGTCGACCGCATCCTCGACGCCGTCGACCGCACGCTCGAGTACTAGGAGCCCCCGATGACCATCGAGTTCGAACTGCCCGACGTCGGCGAGGGCCTCACCGAGGCCGCGATCATCGAGTGGCGCGTCGCCCCCGGCGACGAGGTCGCCGTCAACGACGTGCTCGTCGAGATCGAGACCGCGAAGTCGCTCGTCGAGCTGCCGAGCCCCTTCGCCGGCACCATCGGCGAGCTGCTCGCCGCCGAGGGCGAGACCGTCGCCGTCGGATCGGTGATCCTCACGCTCGTCGGCGACGGCGCCGGGATCGCGCCCGGCGGCACCCCCGACGACCCCGACGCCGACGGCCACCCCGGCATCACCTCGCCCGAGTTCGCCGAGGCCGAGCGCGACGCCGAGTCGACGCTCACCGACGGCGGCGCGAACCTCGTCGGCTACGGCACCGCCCCCGCCGCCCGCTCGCGCCGCGGCGCCCGCAAGCACGCGCCGGTGCGGCGCACCGACCCCGCGACCGCCGCCGAGCGCGCCGCCGCGGCCGAGCGCGTGCAGCACCCGGCCGTGCCCGCCGCATCCGCGTACCCGATCGTCGCCAAGCCGCCGATCCGCAAGCTCGCGCGCGACCTCGAGGTCGACCTCGCCGCCGTGAAGGCCACCGGGCTGGCCGGCGAGATCACCCGCGACGACGTGATCCGGCACGCCGAGCAGGCGAAGCTCTTCGTCAACCTCGAGACCCCCGACTGGGACCCGGAGCGCGAGGAGCGCCACCCCGTCGCCGGCGTGCGCAAGATGATCGCGCAGAACATGGTGAAGTCGATGTTCACGGCGCCGCACGTGACGCTCTTCGTCGACGTCGACGCCACCCGCACCATGGAGTACGTGCAGCGGCTCAAGGCCTCGCCCGACTTCGCCGGCATCAAGGTGTCGCCGCTGCTCGTGATCGCGAAGGCCGTGATGTGGGCGATCCGCCGCAACCCCACCACGAACGCGACCTGGACCGACGACGAGTACATCATCAAGCACTTCGTCAACCTCGGCATCGCCGCCGCGACGCCCCGGGGCCTGCTCGTGCCGAACATCAAGGACGCGCACCAGATGTCGATGCGCGAGCTCGCCGGTGCGCTCGAGCAGCTCACCATCACCGCGCGCGAGGGCCGCACGCCGCCCGCCGACCAGCAGGGCGGCACGTTCACGATCACGAACATCGGCGTGTTCGGCATGGACTCGGGCACGCCCATCCTCAACCCCGGCGAGGTCGGCATCCTCGCGTTCGGCACCGTGAAGCCGAAGCCGTGGGTCGTCGACGACGAGGTGCGGGTGCGGCAGGTCACCACCCTCACCGCCTCGTTCGACCACCGGCTCGTCGACGGCGACGTCGCCTCGCGCTTCCTCGCCGATGTCGCGCGCATCGTCGAGGAGCCGGCGCTGCTGCTCGACTAGGCCGGACGCTCGACGGGGGCCGGACGCTCGACGGGTCGCGGAGTCTCCGCGGAGAGTCGGCGGCTCCGAGCGGTGGACTCGCAGGAAGTCGGCGGCTGCGGGCGGCGCTGCCGGTGCGACACTCGTGCCATGACGACGCTCACCGCCGACGAGGTGCGCCGCATCGCCGCATCCGCCCCCTTCGCCGCCGCGCCCGCCGCCGACGCCGGCGCCGTGCTCCGGGAGCTCGGCGCGCTGCAGCTCGACCCGATGTCGCGCGTCGAGCGCGCCCACCGGCTCACCGCCCTCGCCCGCATGCGGGCGCCCCGCTCGGGCCGGATCGGCGCGCCGGCCGAGGTCGATGCGGCGCTCTGGGGCCCCGGCGAGGCGTCGGTGTTCGAGGGCGTGCACCACGCGCTGTGCGTGCTGCCGGTCGAGTCGTGGCCGCTGCAGCGCGAGCGGCACGAGGCGTGGGCGCGCCGCCTCGACGATGACGACGACCTCCTCGCCGAGTGGCGCCGCGTCGAGCGGCTCGTCGGCGAGAGCCCCGCCGGTCTCGTGCTCGGCGATCTCGAGCTCGCCGAGGCCCGCACCACCGGATGGGACTACTCGAGCACGAAGCAGGTCGTCGAGCTCGCGGTCGGCGCCGGGCGCCTCGTCGTGACCGAGCGGCGCGCGGGGCAGCGCATCCTCGACCTGCCCGAGCGCCGCATCCCGCCCGCCCTGCGCGAGGCCCGGCTCGACGCCGACGAGATCGCGGATGCGCGGATCGCGCGCGCCGTGCGGGTGCTCGGCATCGGCACGACCGCCGAGCTCGCCCGGCACGCCCGGCTCGACGCGGCGCGGGCCGAGGCCGCGCTCGAGCGGCTCGCCGCGGCGGGCGAGGCGGTGCCGGTGACCGGCGACGCGCCCGCGCAGTGGGCCTCGGCCGCGGCGCTCGCGGCATCGGGGGAGCGGGCGCCGTCGGCGGTGCGCTGGCTCGGTCCGTTCGACAACCTGATGTGGGACCGCGAGCGGATC
Organism: Microbacteriaceae bacterium; assembly: GCA_012719255.1. GTDB lineage: Bacteria > Actinomycetota > Actinomycetes > Actinomycetales > Microbacteriaceae > Gulosibacter. Next base: position 7,889 of record JAAYAS010000045.1, read on the forward strand.
GCGCGGATCTTCGGCCTCGACTACCGGCTCGAGGCGTACGTGCCGAAGGCGAAGCGGGTGCACGGGCCGTACGCGCTCGTCGCCCTCGCGGGCGACCGGATGGTCGGGCGCATCGACCTGCGCGCCGATCGCCGCGCCGGGGCGCTCCACGTCGAGGGGTTCGTGCCGCAGCCGGGGCGCCCGCCCCTCGCCCGGCTGCGGGCGGCGCTGCCCGGCTTCGCGCGCTCGCTCGGCCTCGCCGAGGTGCGCGGGCTCGAGCGCGTCGGCGCGGCGTAGAGCGGTCGGCGTAGGACGGTCGGCGCCGGGCGGGGACGGAGGGCGCGGCGCTCGCGATCCGGTCCCGCCGGGGTCGCTGCTCTCCCAGGGGGTGGGCGGACGGCGCTGGACGGAGCGGCCCCGATTGACAGAGCTTGTTGATAGGCATTATCGTTAGCAGCTGTCCCCGACTGCGCTTCGCCGGTGGCGCATCCTCCTCGCGCCGGCCAGACAAGGATGAACTCCATGCGACTGCGTGCACGCGCACTCACCATCGCCGCCGGCCTCGGTGCC
>JAAYAS010000342.1 GCA_012719255.1 Microbacteriaceae bacterium
GCGCCCGCCGCGGCGCCCGCCGGCCTCGAGCGCACCGGCCTCGCCGGCCTCTGGACCCGCGAGCACCGGCGCGCGACCTTCGCGCTCTGGGCGATCTGCTTCCTCGTGATGTTCGGCTTCTACTTCGCCACCTCGTGGACGCCGAAGCTCCTCACCGAGCTCGGCATGAGCCAGGAGCAGGGCATCCTCGGCGGCATCGCGCTGATGTTCGGCGGCACGATCGGCGCGCTCCTCTACGGCGCCGCGACCGTGCTCTGGCCGGCGCGCGCGGTGTTCGGCTGGTCGATCGCCCTCTCGGCGGTCGGACTCGCCGCGTTCATCCAGGCCACCGGCGTCCCCGGTCTCGCGTTCGTCGCGGGCGTGCTCGTCGGGCTGCTGATGAACGCCGCGATCGCCGGCATCTACACGCTCGCGCCGCAGGCGTACGCCGCCCGCGTGCGCTCGAGCGGCGTCGGGGTCGCGCTCGGGGTCGGTCGCTTCGGCGCGATCCTCGCCCCGATCGTCGTCGGCGCCCTGCTCGACGCCGGTGCCGCGCCCCGCACCCTCTACCTCGCCATCGCCGCCGCGCTGCTCGTGCTCGCCCCGGTCGTGCTGCTGCTGCGGCGCGCCGCGCCGGGCGACTAGCGGCTACCGGCGACCGCGGCGGTGCGCGAGCGCCGCTCGCGCGTTGCCGAGCAGGTGCACCACGACGCCGACGGCGAGGAAGGCGACGACGACCTGGGCGGTCGTCGCGAGCACCGGCGACCAGCCCCCGGGGCCGGTCGGGTCGAGGAAGCCGTACGGGTACCAGTCGACGATCGCGCCGCGCACCCACGTGTACACGAGGAACGCGATCGGATAGAGCAGCCAGGCGAGCGGCCGACCCCAGCCGCCGCGGCGGGTCATCGTCACGACGAGCCAGCCGGCGAGCCCGGCCACCGGCACGAGCCGGTGCAGCACGAGGTTCGACCACTCGAGGTCCCAGCGCGCCATCTCGCCGGGCTCGGCGACGAGCAGCGCGTAGATGAGGCCGGTCATCACCGCGAAGTAGGCGAACGCCCCGCGCAGATCGTCCCACCGCGCCGGCAGCCGGTCGCGGCGCGAGAGCGCCCCGACGAGCAGCACGATCCCGAACGCGAACGACGTCTGGTTCGTGAAGTGCGACAGCGACTGGTCGAGCGTGTTGTCGCCGAGCCCGATCGCCGAGCGCCAGAGGTTCCACACCACCGCGGCGATCGCGACGCCGCCGAGCAGCAGGCGGGCGAGCCGCACCCAGGCGCGATCGGGATGCAGCGCCCGGTTCGCGGCGACGGCGCGGTTGACGGCGGGCGGGCGGGATGCGGCGCGGTGAGGGGCGGGCATGGCGTCAGTGTGCCATCGCACCCGGCTCGCGCGGAGCGTCATCACCGAGGATGGACCCCATGAGCAACGGCGCTTCCGAACTCCGCACCCTCGCCCCGGCCGCCATCGCCCTCGTGCGCGAATGGCTCGCCGAGGCCGAGCGCATCCCCGCCGACCCCGCCGGCGAGCAGCTCGGCGGCATGCTCCGCGACCCCGACGGGCTCGCGTTCACCGTCGGCTTCGTCGACGGGGTGGTGCGGCCCGAGTCGCTCGAGGTGGCGGCGGCGAACCTCCACCGGCTCGCCGCCCGCATCCCCGCGTTCCTGCCCGCGCCGCTCGCGGCGGCGCTGCGCGCCGGCGGGGCGCTCGCGCCGCGGCTGCCGGGCGTCGTCGTGCCGATCGCCCGGCGGGTGCTGCGGCGCATGGTCGGCCACCTCGTCATCGACGCCACCGAGGCCCGGCTCGGCCCGGCGATCGCGCGGCTGCAGGGCGACGGCGTGCGGCTCAACCTCAATCTGCTCGGCGAGGCGGTGCTCGGCGACCGCGAGGCGCGCCGCCGCGTCGAGGGCACGATGGCGCTGCTGCGCCGCGACGACGTCGACTACGTGTCGATCAAGGTCTCGTCGACGGTCGCCCCGCACCAGCCGTGGGGCTTCGACGCCGCGGTCGGCGAGATCGTCGACCGGCTCGCCCCGCTCTACGAGTTCGCCGCCGCCTCGCCGACGCCGAAGTTCATCAACCTCGACATGGAGGAGTACCGCGACCTCGAGCTCACGCTCGCGGTATTCGAGCGGTTGCTCGCCCGCCCCGAGCTGCACCGCCTCGAGATCGGCATCGTGCTGCAGGCCTACCTGCCGGATGCGCTCGCGGCGATGCAGCGGGTGCAGGCGGTCGCCGCCGCCCGCGTCGCCGAGGGCGGGGCGCCGGTGAAGGTGCGGCTCGTGAAGGGCGCGAACCTGCCGATGGAGCGCGTCGACGCCGAACTCCACGGCTGGCCGCTCGCCACTGAGCCGTCGAAGCGCGCGACCGACACGAACTGGCTGCGGGTGCTCGACTGGGCGCTGCGCCCCGAGCGGCTCGCGAACGTGCGGCTCGGGGTCGCCGGCCACAACCTCTTCGACCTCGCGCTCGCGCTGCTCGTCGCCGAGGCGCGCGGCGCGACCGACGGCGTCGACGTCGAGATGCTCCTCGGCATGGCCCCCGCGCAGGCCGAGGCGGTGCGGCGCCGGGCCGGCGGGCTGCTGCTGTACACGCCGATCGTGCACCCGGGCGAGTTCGACGTCGCGATCGCCTACCTCGTGCGGCGGCTCGAGGAGGGCGCCTCGCCGGAGAACTTCATGTCGGCGGTCTTCGATCTCGACGACGACGAGGCGCTGTTCGCCCGCGAGCGCGAGCGCTTCGTCGCGTCGGTGGCGGCGCTCGCGTCGGATGCGGCGCAGCCGGATGCGCCGGGGCCGGATGCGCCGGGGCCGGGAGCGCCGGGGCCGGGAGCGCCGGCACCGGACGCCCCCGCGCCCGCCCCGAACCGCACCCAGGACCGCCGCCGCGAGCCCGCATCCGCCGCGTTCGACCCCGCCGCCCCGTTCGCGAACGCCTGCGACTCCGACCCGGCGCTCCCCGCGAACCAGCAGTGGGCCGCCGGCATCCGCGCCCGCATCCCCGCCAGCAGCCTCGGCCTCGACGCGCTCGCCGCCGCCGAGGTGCGCGACGCCGCCGGGCTCGAGCTGCGCATCCGCACCGCCCGCGACGCGCAGCCCGAGTGGGCGGCGCGCGGCGCCGACGCCCGCGCCCGCATCCTCGAGGCCGTCGCCGACGAGCTCGAGCGCCGCCGCGGCGAGCTCGTCGAGGTCGCGGCCGCCGAGTGCGGCAAGCTCCTCGACCAGACCGACGTCGAGGTGAGCGAGGCGATCGACTTCGCCCGCTACTACGCCCGCCTCGCCCGCGGGCTCGAGGCCGTCGACGGCGCGGTCGCGCATCCGGTCGGCGTCGTCGCGGTGGTGCCGCCGTGGAACTTCCCGGTCGCGATCCCCGCCGGCGGCGCGCTCGCCGCGCTCGCGAGCGGCGCCGCCGTCGTGCTCAAGCCCGCCTCGGCGGCCGCCCGCTGCGGCGCGCTCGTCGCCGAGGCGTGCTGGGCGGCGGGCGTGCCCCCCGAGGCGCTGCAGCTTGTCGCGCTCGCCGGCGACGACCGGCGTGCGCTCGGCGATGCGCTCATCGCGCACGAGGCGATCGACCGGGTGGTGCTCACCGGCGGCAGCGAGACCGCCGAGCGCTTCCGCGAGCTGCGGCCCGAGCTCGGGCTCCTCGCCGAGACGAGCGGCAAGAACGCGATCATCATCACGCCGAGCGCCGACTACGACCTCGCCGTGCGCGACGTCATCGCGAGCGCGTTCGGGCACTCGGGGCAGAAGTGCTCGGCCTCGTCGCTCGTCGTGCTCGTCGGGCAGGCGGGGCGCTCGCGGCGCATCCGCGATCAGCTCGTCGACGGCGTGCGCTCGCTGCGGGTCGGACCGCCCACCGACCCGCTCGCCCGCATGGGCCCGCTCACCGGCCCGGCCGGCGAGAAGCTGCTGCGCGGCCTCACGACGCTCGAGCCGGGGGAGACCTGGGTGCTCGCCCCGCGCCGGCTCGACGACGAGGGCCGCTGCTGGACCCCCGGCATCCGCGCCGGCGTGCGGCCGGGCGGCGAGTTCCACCGCGTCGAGCACTTCGGCCCGGTGCTCGGCGTCGTGCGCGTCGAGACGCTCGACGAGGCGATCGACGTCGTCAACGGCGTCGACTACGGCCTCACCTCGGGCCTGCACTCGCTCGACCGCGACGAGATCGCCCGCTGGCTCGAGCGCGTCGACGCCGGCAACCTCTACGTGAACCGCGGCATCACCGGCGCGATCGTGCAGCGGCAGCCGTTCGGCGGCTGGAAGCGGTCGTCGGTCGGCGCCACCGCGAAGGCCGGCGGGCCGAA
>JAAYAS010000343.1 GCA_012719255.1 Microbacteriaceae bacterium
CACCGCCTCGACGCTGGACGACGTTGCTGCTCTGGGTGTTCGGATTCTTCTCGCTCGGGACGCAACTTCTGATCGCGCAGTACCTGCCGACGCTCCTGCAATTGCCGGTTCCCGGGCTCGACACCGTGCAGAGCAGCACCGTAGTCGGTTGGTACGGATTCGCGAGCGTTCTGGGGGCGATCGTGCTCGGACTCGTGCTGGGGCGCGCCTCGAGGTTCTGGGTAATCGGAACCAACCTCGTCCTGGCCGCGGTCATGCTGCTCGTCGTTGCTCTCGTCCCGAACCCGGGATTCGAGACCCTGCTGCCGCTGCTCACGGTATTCGCCTTCATCGTCCCCACGGCGGTCGGTCCGACCAGGAACGTGCTCGCGGTCAATGCGTATCCCGCGGAGATCCGTGCGACCGGGGTCGGCGCAACCGAGCTCAGTGCTCGACTCGGTTCGGCGACGGGCGGCGCTCTGGGGGGAACGCTCATCGGCGCCGGGCTCGGCATCTCCGGTGTCATGCTGGTCCTCCTCGTGCCCATCGCCATCCTCTTGATGAGTCTGCTCGGGATCGGCATGCAGTCGCGTCGATAGCGCTCAACTGCACGACCGTCCGGCGAAACGACCTGCACCAACCTGTGCGGGTCGTTTCGCATCGTCAGGGAATAGGGTGACCCCATGGCACTTCGCAGCGAGCACAGCCGGCAGTCGATCCTCCAGGCGACGTTGAAGCTCATCGATGAGCGCGAGCCCGACTCGATGTCGGTGCAGCAGCTGTCGATCGAGCGGATCGCCCGGGAGGCCGGCGTGAGCAAGACCACGATCTACCGGTGGTGGCCGAACAAGGCCGCGGTCATCATCGACACCTTCCTCGAGAACCACATCCTCGCGACGCCCGTTCGCGAGGACCTGCCCGCGATCGAGGCGATGCGCGAGCACATCGTCGCGCTCGCGAAGGTGTACAACGGGTACGAGGGCCGACTCATGGCCCAACTGCTCGCGGAGGCCCAGTACGACGCCGACACCCTCGAGGAGTTCAAGCGGCACTTCTGGCGCCCGCGTCGGGAGGCCGTGGGGCGTCTGATCGAGCGGGCGCAGGCCGAGGGCGCGCTTCGCGACGATCTTTCCGCCGAGCTCATCGCCGAGACGGTCTACTCGCCCGTGTACTTCCGGCTGCTCTTCCAGGAGGGCTCGCTCGAGACCGAGGCGGTCCTCGCTGGGTTCGACCTGGTCATGGAGGGCGTCAAGCGACGCTGATCGGCATGCCATCGGCGACGCCGATGGCGGGCATCGTCGAATTCCCCTTCCCCGATGGCGCTGCGTCGGCGACGGTGGAACGGAGCAGGACGACGAGGTCCTGCCTGATACGGAGGATCCGAAGATGCATGCTCTGCCCCGCCCTGTTCATCTCGTCGACGACGGCGGTGCCGCGGACCGCTCGCCCTGCGCGGGCTCGTGCGGCACGGCGCCCGAAGGCTCCGGCTGCCCTGTCCGGGGCCTCCGCCGCGTCGAGACCATCGCTCGGCTCAGCGGCGACGGCCGGCTCCCCGTCCGCGGCGCCGTGGGCTTCGAGCGAACGGAGCGCAGCGCGTGACGCCCATGGTCGGCGCGGGGCTGCTCCCCGGAGCCTTCGGCATCGGAACGTTCGACGCGGGCGCCGGCGCCTTCCCGGCAGTGGTCGTCGGAGATCGCGTCGCGGATCTGCGCACGCTCCTGCCGCGCATCGAGCGGACTCGCGATCTGCTCGCCGAATGGGACGCGAACCTCGACACGATCGCGGCGGCTCTCGACGGGGGTGATCGGGCCGGACGCTCGCTCGAGTGGCGGGCCATCGATGACCTCCACGCG
>JAAYAS010000344.1 GCA_012719255.1 Microbacteriaceae bacterium
CCGCCCGCCGAGTCACCGCCCGCCGAGCCACCACTCGGCGAGCGGCCGCCCGGCGACACCTCCGGCGAGCCGCCCGGCGACGCCGCCGGCGAACCACCGCCCGATCGGCCCGCGCCGTTCTGATCGCCGATGGCAGGATGACGGGGTGACCGACTCGCTGCTGCGCCTGCTGCCCGACCTCATCGACGAGGCGCGGCGCACGGCGGAGTCGGCGATCGCGGCGGCGCGCGAGGAGTCGGCCACCGGCGATGCCCGCGACTCCTGCGACTCCCGCGACTCCCGCGGCTCCGCCGACGGCACCGGCGTCCCCGACCCCGCCGCCCCCGCCGCCCTCCTCGACCCCGCCGACCCCGCCGGCCTCGTCATCACCGATGACAACCTCCGCGCCCTCGCCCGCCTCGCCGTCGCCGCGCCCGGTTCCGCCGCGCTCGTCTACCTCGACCCGCCGTTCGACTCCCGCGCCGACTACCGCAGCCGCATCCTCACCCGTACCGCCGCGGGCGAGCGGCTCGTCGTCGAGCACCTCGCCTACCGCGACCGCTGGGCCGACGGCACCGCCGAGTACCTGCGGATGCTCGTGCCCCGGCTCGTCGTCGCGCTGCGGCTGCTGCGACCCGACGGCGCCCTCTGCGTGCACCTCGACTGGCACGCCTCCCACCTCGTGCGCCTCGTGCTCGACGAGCTGCTCGGCCGCGACGCCTTCGTCAACCACCTCGTCTGGAGCTACCGCTCCGGCGGCGCCTCGCGCACCGCCTCGGTGCCCCGCAAGCACGACGACCTGCTCCTGTACCGCGCCGGCCCCGGCTTCCGCATCCGCGGCCTGCGCGAGCGCCAGTACCTCGACAAGCCGTTCATGGGCAGCCGACGCGACGCCGAGGGCCGCCACTACGTCGACACCATCCTCCGCGACGTGCTCGAGGGCGTCCGCACCCTCGTCGACGACGACGGCGCCACTGAGACCGTCTCGGTGCGCCCCGTGCTCAACGTGTCGGCCGAGCGCACCGGCTACGCCACCCAGAAGCCCGAGGGACTGCTCGAGATCCTGCTCCGCTGGACCACCGACCCCGGCGACCTCGTCGTCGACGCCTTCGGCGGCTCCGGCACCACCGCGGTCGTCGCCCACCGGCTCGGCCGCCGCTTCACCACCATCGACGCGAGCCCGCGCGCCGCCGCCGTCGCCCGCGCGCGCCTCGACGCCGCGGGCGCCCCGGCGCGCCTGCTCGCACCCGCGCCGCGCCGCGACCCCGCCGCCGTCGACGCGCGCCGCACCGACGGCGGCGCCGCGGTCGAGCTCGTCGGCTTCGCGCCCGATCCCGGCTTCCCGACGCGGCTCGGCGGCGACGCCGACGCGGCGGCCCGCGACGGGCTCGCCGCTGTCGCCGGCTGGTCGGTCGGCGGTGCCGCCGCCTGGCGCACCCCGGCGGGCGAGCTCGCGACCCGGCTGCCGCTGACGCCGCCGACCGCCGCCGGCGTCGAGATCGAGGTCGTCGACCTCGCGGGGGAGCGGACCGCCGCGCCCCTGCGCGACTAGGCTCGACGCCATGCGACCGGGACTCCGCGACTCGCCGCTCTGGTACTGGGCCGTCATCGTCGTCGTGCTGGCGATCTACGCCGTGCTGCTGTGGTGGCTGCTCGCCGAGCGGCACATCCGCGCCACGGCGTTCATCCTCGGCACGAACACCGCGTTCCTCGTCGCGCTCATCGCCCACGTGCGCCGCCCGCCGCTCGTCGTCGCCGACGCGCGCGGCATCGAGCTCGCCGGCGCCCGCTTCGCCCGCGCCGAGCTGCGGGGCGTGCGCCTCGTCGTCGAGCGCGTGCCGCTGCTCGGCCGCCGCGTCGTCGCCCTCCTCGCCGACCTCCACGACGGGCGCACGCGCGAGCTGCCCATCGAGGCGCGCAGCCTGCGCGCCCGCGAGGCGCGCCGCACCATCGAGCGGGGCGGCCGCTCCGCCGGTCCGCCCCCGCCGGTCGTCGAGACGCCCGTCGGGGCGGTGCGCGCCGGTGCACCGCTCCCGGGCCTGCCGCCGCTCGTGCTCCTCGCCGTACCGCCGCTCGTCGTCGCGGCGATCCTCCTCGCGCGCCTCGGCGTCGAGGCCGACTCGTTCGGCATCGGTATCCTCGGCGGCGGGCTCGGTCCGGCCGCGGCGATGGCCGCCGCCCTCCTCGGCGCGGCGCTCGAGCGCATCCTCGTGCGGCGCGCCCGCGCGACGGGCTGACGACCGAGCGCCTCCGGAGACGGGCGCGACCATGGCGCGCGGCCGGGCGCCGGTGGATAATGGACGTTCGGCGTTCTCTCAGCATCCCAGGAGCTCCCATACGCACCCGTCACCGCACCGGCCGATCGATCCTCGCCCTCGCGGGCGTCACCGCGCTCACCGTCGCCGGTGCCCTCGGCGCGAACGCGCAGGAGGAGGGCGCCGACTACGTGCTCGACGACCGCGGCTACGTGATCGCCGCCGACGGCGAGCTCACGGTCGGCTGCGACGCCGAGTGGTTCACGCAGGCGATCTACACCCACGACCTCATCGACCCGACGAACAACGGCTACACCTCGAAGGTGAGCCCCGAGGTGTTCGACGGGAGCGCCGGGTACTTCGAGATGCAGCACTTCGCGCTGCCGTCCGGGTTGCAGTGGCGGCTGCCGATCGCCACCGATCACACGATGCACGACGTCGTCGTGGTCATCGAGTTCGACGACCCGAAGATGACCGCGAACGGCGACTTCCGCCAGCTCGTCGACCTGTTCAACCGCTTCCACCCGAGCGCGCCGAGCTACCCCGACTTCGGCGGCGAGCTCGTCGGCGTCTGGGGAACGAGCGCGGCGGGCAACCCGACGCTCACCGTCGAGATCGGCGCGCTCGAGGCCGGCACGTCGACGATGCTGCAGACCTCGACCGCGCCGATCGAGGGCGCCTCGCTCGAGAACGGCGACGCGTTCGTGCTCGGCGCCACGCTCACCGGCAGCTACGCCGAGGATGCGGGCTTCCCCGGCTGCGAGCCGGCGCCGGAGCCCACGTCCACGGCCGAGCCGACCCCCACGGCCGAGCCGACCCCCACGGCCGAGCCGACGCCGACCTCGGAGCCCACCGCGACGGCCGAGCCCACCGCGACCGCCGAGCCCGCTCCCATCGCCGGCGCGACGCCGGCCACGGCCCCCGCGGCCGCCGATCGGCTCGCGGACACCGGCGCCGAGGGCGCGAGCGCGGGCGCGCGGCTCGTCGCCGG
>JAAYAS010000345.1 GCA_012719255.1 Microbacteriaceae bacterium
GCCCGCGCGCCCAGGTGCGCGGGCGAGACTGCCGGGGCGCCGCATCCCGCGGCGATCGACGACGGCAGGAGGCGGACGTGGCCGAGCGGCGCGACCCGGACGAGAACCCGAGCATCAAGGACCCCGAGCTCTACGAGGCGCTGCGCGCCGACGGCGCCTCGGCCGAGCAGGCCGCGCGCATCTCGAACGCCGCGGCCCGCGACGGCCGCTCGGCGGTCGGCGCCCGCGGCGGCGGTGCCGACGACTACGAGGAGCGCACCGTCGACGAGCTGCGCGAGCGCGCGAAGGAGCTCGGCCTCGAGGGGTACTCGTCGCTGCGCAAGGCCGAGCTCATCGAGCTGCTCCGCGAGCACTGACGGCGCCGCGAGCGCCGGCAGCCGACTGCGCGGCGCCCGCCGCGCGCCCCGCTCAGCGGCGGCGCGCGCGGAGGCGCTGCCGGCGCTCGTGCAGCTCCTGCGCCGACATCTCGAGCTCGCGGCGGGTGCGGCGCGCGTGCCACTGGCCGTGGAGCTCGAGCAGCACGATGCCGATGCCGCAGGCGATGCCGATCGTCCACCACAGCTCGACCGGCGGCCACTCGAACGCGAAGAACCAGCGGGCGAACGGCACGAGCATCACGAGGAAGAACGCCGCGATGCACGCCGCCTGCACGGCGATGAGGATCGGCTGCACCGGCCGGCAGACGAGGCTGAGGATCCACAGTCCGAGCACCGCGAGCACGAGCGAGGCCGCCGTCTGCTGCTCGGCGACGCCCGCGCCGGTGAGCCGGCCGACGATCGACACCGCGAGCACGCCGAGCACGACGACGATGCCGGCGGGCACCGCGAACGACACGGCGCGGCGGAAGTAGCCGCCGACGTAGCGCCGCGAGTTCGGGATGAGCGCGAGCACGAACGCCGGCCAGCCGATCGTCATGCCGTCGAGGATCGCCATGTGCCGCGGCAGGAACGGGTAGGCCCAGAGCATCGCCCCGAAGATCACCGCGAAGAGGATCGCGTAGGCGGTCTTCGACAGGTAGAGCATCGACAGCCGCTCGACGTTCGCGATCGCCTGCCGGCCCTGGCGCACGACGTCGGGCATCGCCTGGAACTGGTTGTCGAGCAGCGTGAGCCGCGACACCGCGCGGGCGGCGGCCGAGCCGTGCCCCATCGCGATGCCGAGGTCGGCCTCCTTGAGCGCGAGCACGTCGTTGACGCCGTCGCCGGTCATCGCGACGACGTGGCCGTGCGACTGCAGCGCCTGCACCATGTCGCGCTTCTGGGTCGGCGTGACGCGGCCGAACACCCGGTGGTGCTCGAGCACCTCGGCGAGCTCATCGCGGTCGGTCGGCAGCCGGCGGGCGTCGAAGCCCTCCTGGTCGGCCTCGAGGAGGCCGACGTCGCGGGCGACGGCGGCGACGGTGCGGGGGTCGTCGCCGGAGATGACCCGGAGGTCGACGCCCTCCTCCCGGAAGTAGCGCACGGTGTCGGCGGCGTCCTCGCGGATGCGTTCGCGCAGCGACACGAGCGCGACGCCGCGGCGGTCGTCGGGCAGCGTCTCGGCGCGCACCGCGTCGTCCTCGAGCACGGTCGGCGACCAGCACAGCGCGAGCATCCGGCGGCCCTCGTTGCTGTAGCCGGCGACCTCCTCGAGGAGGCCGTCGTCGGCGCCGGGCTGCAGGATCACATCCGGCGCGCCGAGCACCCAGGTGCCGCGGGCGGCCTCGTCGTCGACGACGATCGCCGACCACTTGCGCTGCGACGAGAACGGGATCTGCCGGGCGATCGGCGCGGCGTCGGCGGCCGGGTAGCGCTCGCCGAGGCAGGCGGCCGAGTCGTTCGCGCCGTCGTCGGCGGCGATCGCGGCGAGCGCCGCCTCCCAGCCGGGCTGCGCGTCGGGGGCGGGATGCGAGTCCCAGTAGGCGACGCCGCCCTCGGTGAGCGTGCCGGTCTTGTCGAAGCAGAGGATGTCGACGCGGGCGAGGCCCTCGACGGCGTGGAGCTCCTGCACGAGCACGTTGCGGCGGCCGAGCTTCAGCGCGCCGGCGGCGAAGGCGATCGAGGTCATGAGCAGCAGGCCGAGCGGCACCATGGCGATCACCGCGGCGACCGCGCCGACCGCGGCGTCGCGCCACGAGTCGTCGATGAACGCGAGCTCGTAGCCGCCGAAGGCGTTGATCTGACCGTTCACGGCGATGAGCATCACCGGCACGAGCAGCACCGCGAGGATGCGGAGCACCTTGTTGATGCCGTCGCGGATCTCGCTGTTCACGAGCGAGAAGCGCTTCGCCTCGGCGGTGAGCTTCGCGGCGAACGACTCGGCGCCGACGCGGTGCACGAGGGCGGTGCCGTGGCCGTGCACGACGATGGCGCCCGAGAGCAGCTCGTCGTCGCGGCGCTTGTCGACGGCGTCCTCCTCGCCGGTGAGCAGCGACTCGTCGACCTGCAGGCCCGAGGCGCCGAGCACGCGGGCGTCGGCGGGCACCTGGTCGCCGGCGCGCACCTGGATGACGTCGCCGATGACGAGCTCCTCGCGGAGCAGGTCGACGATCTCGCCGTCGCGCAGCGCGCGGGCGTGGGGCGCGTGGAGCACCCGGAGGTTGTCGAGCTGGCGCTTCGCCGAGTACTCCTGCCAGACGCCGATCACCGAGTTCGCGACCGCCGAGAACCCGAAGATCGCGTCCTGCCAGCGGCCGAGCACGGCGAGCAGCGTGAAGCAGGCGAGCACGATGAGGTTGAAGAGGGTGAAGACGTTCGCGCGCAGGATCGCCCACAGCGAGCGGCTCGTCGTCGACGGCAGCTCGTTCGTGCCGTGCTCGGCGCGGTGGCGCTCGACCTCGGCGGCGGTGAGTCCGGTGGCGAGGTCGGCGGGCGCGTCGTCGATCGGCGCGCTCACCGCGCCCGCGGCGGGGTCGTTCGCCGCGGCCGCGTCGGCCGTGGTCGCGTCGACCGGGTGCTCGGTGGCGGGCTGCTGCATGCTTCGACCCTACTTGCGGCGCCGCCCGAACCATCCCCGTCGACGGGATGGTGCCGACCCCTTCTCGGGGATGCCCCCGGGGGCCCCGGGGGCTGCCTGCGGGTCGGACGCGGCGGCGGGATCGGGCGCGGGCACCGGCTGCACCTGCAGCGCGAGCGAGTCGACGAGCGGCACGAGCGCGGCGTCGGCGCCGAGCCGCTCGCGCACTCCGGCGACGACGGCCTGCTGGGCCTCGGGCTCGAGGTCGTCGGCGACGAGCAGCACGACGACGAGCTCGGGGCCGGCGAAGCGGCAGCGCGGGTCGCCGGGCCGGAGGTCGAGGCCGGCGAGGCGCGGTTCGGCCTCGAGTTCGGCGCGGGCGCGGTCGACGACGCGCGGGTCGCGCCACGGCTCGAGGTAGGGCTCGCCCTGCGCGATCGCCCAGACGGCGGGGCGGCGCACGACGAACTCGGCGCTGCCGGGGTCGAGCACGAGCAGCTCGTTGCCCTCCTCGACGGCGGCGAGCGCGGCGCGACGCGCCTCGACGGGCACGGGGCGGGCGTCCGCATCCCACTGCCGCATCGCCTCGGCCGACGAGAACACCGGCACGACGCCGCGGCCGTCGGGGCCGGCGACGGTGACGATCGAGAGGTCGGCCGACTTGTCGACGGTGAGGCCGGTCTCGGTGACGCCCGCCTCGCCGAGCTCGGCGACGAGCGGCACGAGCAGCCGCGCCTCGCGGAGCGCCTCGATCACGTCGGCCGACGGCGCCTCGCCCGCCGCGAACCGCTCGAGCGCGGCGGCGAGGGCGGGCGGCGCCGAGCCGTCGTCGTCCTTCCACGGGTTGTCGCCGAAGGTGCGGCCGGCCCAGGGCTGCCCGGCCGAGTCGGTGAGGTGGTGCTTGAGGTGCTCGGGGAGCTCGACCATGATGCGGCGGGCGCCCGGGGTCAGGCGCCGGCGACGTCGAGCGCCTCGCGGAGCGTGAAGGCCCCGGCGTAGAGCGCCTTGCCGATGATGGCGCCCTCGACGCCGATCGGCACCAGCTCGCGCAGCGCGGCGACGTCGTCGAGGCTCGACACGCCGCCCGAGGCGATGATCGGCCGGTCGGTGCGCTCGGCGATGTCGCGCAGCAGCTGCAGGTTCGGGCCCTTGAGGGTGCCGTCCTTGGTGACGTCGGTGACGACGTAGCGCGAGCAGTTCGCCTGCTCGAGGCGCTCGAGCACCTCCCAGAGGTCGCCGCCCTCCTTCGTCCAGCCGCGGGCGGCGAGCGTGGTGCCGCGCACGTCGAGGCCGACGGCGACGAGGTCGCCGTAGCGGTTGATGACGCTCGCGGCCCAGTCGGGGTTCTCGAGCGCGGCGGTGCCGAGGTTGATGCGCTTCACGCCCATCTCGACGGCGCGCTCGAGCGACTCGTCGTCGCGGATGCCGCCCGAGAGCTCGACCTGCAGGCGGCCCTTCATCGCGCGGATGACTCGGCGGATGACGGCGCGGTTCTCGCCGCGGCCGAAGGCGGCGTCGAGGTCGACGAGGTGGATCCACTCGGCGCCCTGGTCGGCCCAGTCGGCGGCGGCGTCGACGGGGTCGCCGTA
>JAAYAS010000346.1 GCA_012719255.1 Microbacteriaceae bacterium
AAGACGAGCACCCGGTCGACGAGCTCGACGAGCTCGTCGACCTCGCTCGAGAGCATCACGACGCTCATCCCGTCGGCGCAGAGCCGTTCGAGGGTCGCGTAGATCTCCCGCTTGGTCATGATGTCGACTCCGCGCGTCGGATCGTTCAGCAGGAGGACCTTCGGGTCGGTGGCGAGCCATCGGGCGAGCAGCACCTTCTGCTGGCTGCCGCCCGAGAGGCTCGAGATCGGGTCGTCCGGGGAGCCGAGTCGAATGCTCAGCGCGTCCACGACGTCCCCGAACCGCTCGGCCATGCGCCTCGAGCTCAGGAACGGGCCGGTGGTGTCGAGGCGCATCGTCGGCAGCGCGAAGTTCTCGCGGATCGACATCGACTCGAACAGCGACTCCCCGCGGCGCTCGCGGGGAAGGTAGGCGACGCCGATCTTCGCCCCGTTGCCCTGGTGCACCTCGATGTCCGGGGTGAGGATGCGGACGACCGAGCCCTCGCCCGCCGCCACGCCGCCGAGCCGCTTGAGGAAGAGGTCCTGGCCGTGCCCCTCGAGGCCGGCGAGGCCGACGAGCTCGCCGCTGCGGAGCTCGAAGTCGATCGGTTCCGCCTCGGCGTGGAGGCGCACCGCCTCGGCGCGGAGAGTGACGGCGCCGAGCTGGCGGTGCCGCTCCTCGCGCTCGAACCTGCCGGAAGTGCCGGTCATGTCGCCGACGAGCCGCTCGATCGAGAGCTCGTCGCGGGAGACCTGCGAGACGGTGCGACCCGAGCGCAGCACGGTCACCGAATCGGAGACCTCCGCGACCTCGTCCATGCGGTGCGAGATGAACAGGATGCTCGTGCCCGCGGCGGCGAGGCGGCGCATCTCGGCGAAGAGCCGGTCGCGGGTCCGCACGTCGAGCGCGGCCGTCGACTCGTCGAGCACGAGCACCCGCGGCTCCCGGACCAGTGCGCGGGCGATGCAGACGGCCTGCCGCTCCGACAGCGACAGGCTGCCGGCGGGACGGTCGAGGTCGATGCCATCGACGAGGCGGCCGAGCACCTCGCCGGCGATGCGGCGCTGCTCCTGCCGACTGCGCCGACGCGCGAACACGCCGTCGGCACCGAGCCAGATGTTGTCGAGCACCGATTGGTTCGCCGCCGTGAGCACTTCTTGGAAGACCACGGCGATGCCGCGCTCCGCGGCCTGCCGCGGATTGCGGAATTCGACGGCCTCGCCGTCGAGGGTGAATTCGCCTTCATCGGCGCGGTGCACGCCGCCGATGATCTTCACCAGCGTCGATTTTCCGGAGCCGTTCTCGCCGAGGAGCGTGTGGATCTCACCGGGGGCGACATCGAGTCGCGCACCGACGAGCGCTCGGGTGGCCCCGAAGCGTTTGCTGATCTCGGCGAGATGGAGGCCGTGGTTGGCGTCGGACATCTTCGTCTCTCCTGCGTCTCGGGCGCGCAACGTCGCGCGCTCGATTCAAAACTAGACGCACCGTATCGAATGTGTCTACTCTTGGTGTGCGCAACGTTGCGCACACTCAACGAGGAGTTCACCCATGCTCAACCACCCCCGTTTCCACCGGTTCCGAGTGGCCGCAGCGGCATCGGCCGCCCTCGGTGCGCTCGTGCTCGCCGGCTGCGCTCCCGCAGGCGACCCGGCCGCGACCGATTCCACCGCGACTGATGCGACCGCACCCGGCGCCGGGGGCGCCGGCGGCGGTGAGACCGCGGCGGTCGGCACTTGCGGCTCGGTTCCCGAGATCGGCGCGAACGACCCCAACGGCCTGCTCGAGGGCATGTCGACCGAGGTGCAGGCCGGCTACAACGGCTTCCCCTACGAGATCCAGGAGTCGGCGTGGGCCGATTTCAAGTCGGAGAAGTCGGATGGTTTCACCGCGGCGATCGTCGGCACCGCGCCGGCGGCGCCGTTCATCGCCGCCTACCAGGATGCGCTGACCGAAGCGCTCGAGGGAGCCGGCGTGGAGATCGTCCTCAACGTCGCGCCGAACGACCCGTCGGACGTCCCCGGCCAGTTGCAGCAGTTCGGGCAGGCGCTCTCGCTGAAGCCCGACATCATCTTCTTCAGCCCGGTCGCCCCGGAGCCGGCCATCGACCTCGTCAATGAGGCGCACGCGGCGGGCATCCCAGTCGTCTCGCTCGTCGTGCCCATCGACAGCCCGAACGCCATCTCCGTCGTCTACAACGCCGTGCTCCAGTCGATGGAGACCGCGTCGGCGCTGTTCGGCGACATCGGGGGCTCCGGCGAGGTGCTCGAGGTGACGGGCGTCGCCGGCATCCCGAATCAGATCTTCTGGGACGCCGGCCGCGACCACGCCCTCGAACTCTGCCCCGAGATCGACATCGTGGGCTCGGTGCAGGGACTCTTCCAGCCCCCGCTCGCGCAGCAGGCGGTCGTGCAGTACCTCTCGACGAACCCCGCGGGTGTCGATGCGGTCATCCAGGCCGGCACGATGGGCTGGGCGATCCGCGACGCGTTCGTGCAGTCGGGGCACGAGGTGCCGCCGATGCAGGACCTCGGCGCATCTCAGGGCATGGCCGCCTACGCCGCGCAGAACCCGGAGTTCACCTACTACGGCTCCATCACGCCGCCGGTCGCCATGGCGCAGGGCGCGGCCCAGATCGGACTCAAGGTGCTGGAGGGCGCCGGCCCGAAGGTGAACCAGGTCGTGTGGGCCCCGCACATCATCGACAGCGGCACCGTCGGCGATTTCGTCGACCCGTCGTGGGGCACCGACGACGGCACCGACCTCACCTCCGACGAGGTGTACTTCACTGACGAGCAGACCGCCGAGTTCTTCGCGAACCCGGAGCTCGGTCCGCAGAGCGCGAACTAGTCCGCATTCGAGGGCGGACCGGCACGGCGTCGGTCCGCCCTCTCGGCGTCCCCTCCGGAGGTTGCTCTCATGACCATGGTGCTCGACACCCGCGCGGTCTCGCCCGCCGACCGCGCCGCGTACTGGACGGCGGGAATCTCGAAGCGGCTTTTCCCGATGCAGGTCGTCGCGGACGGCGGTGCTCCGCTCGACGCGCGCCTCACCGGCGGGGAGCTCGGTCCCGTGCTGATCTCCGCGTTGAGCGGGGATGCGCATCGAGTCGGCCGCACGTCGCGGATGATCGCCCGTGCCGACCCGGAGCGCATGCTGTTCTACTTCCTGCGCCGCGGCGAGTGCGCGATCGAGCAGGACGGTCGCGGCTGCCTGCTCCGAGTCGGAGATCTCGCGGCGCAGGACACCTCGCGACCGTCGATGTTCGAGGCCACGACCGGGTTCGAGATGCTCATGCTCGCGGTGCCGAAGTGGTTCCTCGGCGATGCGGCGCAGCGGGTCGGCAGCCGTACGGCGATGCGGACCGGCGGAGGCGACTCGCCGTTGCTGCGACTCGCCTCGCCGCTTCTCGCGGGCCTGCAGCGAACCGCCGACGAGAACGGCATGGCGCGAGCCGAGGCCGAGGCCGTCGCTCGGATGCTGCTTCCCATGATCGACGCGCTCTACGGCGAGACGGAGGCGCCCTGCTCGCGGAGCGACGAGCTCCGCGAGCGGATGCGGCGCTTCGCGCTGGCGCACCTCCGTGATCCGCACCTCGGTCCGGAGCGGCTCGCGCGAGAGCACTTCGTCTCGGTGCGGTACGTGCAGAAGCTCTTCGCCGACGAGGGCGGCGTCTCGGCGTGGATCCGAGCCCAGCGCCTCGACGGC
Organism: Microbacteriaceae bacterium; assembly: GCA_012719255.1. Taxonomy (GTDB): domain Bacteria; phylum Actinomycetota; class Actinomycetes; order Actinomycetales; family Microbacteriaceae; genus Gulosibacter. The sequence goes on from JAAYAS010000346.1 coordinate 3,688, forward strand.
GCGGCGCGCGAGGTGCGGGAGAGCCGACTGCCCGTCGCCAGCATCGCCGAGCGCTGGGGGTACACCGACGCTGCGAGCTTCAGCCGCGCCTTCCGGCGCGCGCACGGCGTCTCGCCGCGGGAGCTGCGAGGCGCCTGACAGGACCGAGGAGGGCGGCGGCCGCACCCGGGGGATGCGGCCGCCGCCCTCGAGCGCGTGCGCCGGCTACTGCTTGGGGTATCCGGCCTCTCGAAGTCGCGAGCCCCAGATTCCGGACTTGCCCGGGGCGATGATGCCGTTCGGATCGAGCGTGTCCTTGATCTTCTCGTTGAAGCGGCGCTGGGCGTGATCGTTGAAGCCGAACTGGTCGGCCGCGAGATCCATGAACGAGAGATGCGCCCGGTACTCGCCGTACCCCATCTTCCCCGCCTTCGCGACCATCTTCTTGGCCGCCGAGTAGGCCTTGTCCACCTGCTCCGGGTTCTTCGTGTCGAACGGGATCACGTTGATGAACGTGGTCGATCGAGCGTTGATCGGGAGAAGGCCGCCGAGGTAGTCGATGCCGGCCTCCGCGCACATCTCCTCCATGAGCCGCTGCGCCTCGGCCGCGTGCCGGGAGGTGAGCGGGATCACCGGGGAGAAGTCGACGTGGCCGCCCTCCTCGCCGCCCGACCATGCCGCCATCTTGTAGAGGTCGAGGTTCGGCACGCCGATCATGATCTGCTCGTGGGGGTTGGGGAGCGTCTCCCATTCATCCGCGCCGTACTTGTTCCCGATGATCTCGACGGTCGGGATCTCCAGGAAACGGGCGCGGAGCCGTGCGTAGTTGTGATCGACGACGGCTTCGTCGCCGTAGAGCGCGAAGCGCATCATCCAGCGGCCGAGCCCCAGCTCCTCGGCGATCTTCTGGATGACCTCGTCGGGCATCTGACCCGGTCCGTCGTACCACTCGGCTCGCGTGGTCAGCATCGAGGCCATGATCAGCGTGTTCGACAGCTGCGGGCGCATGTCGATGACGCCGGCGAGCATGAGCTCGCGCAGCGCGTCGATGACGGCCGGAAGCTGCGAGTCGTCCCAGAGCTTGAGCCAGAGCGGCATGTAGACCTCGGGCTTCGGCATGAGCCAGTAGCCCATCTTGGTGACGATGCCGTAGTTCGACTGCATGAACATCTCGGTCGACGTCGGGCCGAGGCCGCGCTTGTACAGGGGCCACGTCGGGTTGTTGTCCATGGCGCCGCTGCCGGTGCGGATGAGGTCGCCATCGGGCAGCACCACTTCGAAGCCGCAGTGCGAAGCCTGGTCGATCGAGTACGGCATGTAGGTGAGTCCGTGATCGAGGGTGTTCGAGACCACGCCGCCCCAGCCGACGTCGACGATCGACGCGACGAGGTCGTGGCCGCCCTCCTTGATCGCGGCATGCAGGTCGATCCAGCTCACGCCTGGTTCGACCATCGCGTAGCCGAGCTCCTCGTTGATCTCGAGGACCTTGTTCATCTCCTTGAACGAGACCATCACGGTGCCGCGCAACTGCGGGGCCGCCCCGCCGTAGCCGTTGTTCTTGCCCCGGCCGATGGGCCACAGGGGGATGCGGTGCTCGTTCGCGAGGCGGACGATCGCCTGCACGTCCTCGGTGCTGCGGGGGCTGACGACCGCTGAGGCGAGGTTCTCGGCGGTTCCTGGCACCTGGTACGGGTCCTGGAACTCGGCGAGGATCTCCGGGTCGGTGGTGACCTTCTCCGCGCCGATGGCGTCGCCGAAAGCGCGCAGGGCTTCGTCGAGAGCGGCCTCGGTGACGCCGGGAGGGGTGGGTCGTTCAGTGGTCATGGTGTCCTCATCTCTTCGTTGAGCGAGCAGGTGTCGCGGTCGTCGACTCCTCCCGGTGTAGCCCCGTGGGGAGCGCGGAGTGGAGGACGGTGCATTCCCGGCACCGTTCCGTGCAGTTCCGGCACGACGCCATCGCGGGCCCGACCTCCGCCGCACACTGGGGGCACTGATCGCCGACCCCGGAAGGAGAACGGATATGTCGGAAGGACGCCTCGCAGGCAAGGTGGTGCTGGTCACCGGCATCGGCAGCGGAATGGGACGGGTCACAGCGGAGCTCTTCGCGGCCGAGGGCGCGATGGTGGTGGGCTGCGGGCTGAGCATCGACGGTTCGGCCGAAACGGTGCGCCGAATCGAGGCGGCCGGAGGCCGAGTCGACGCGTCGGCGCCCGTCGACCTCTGCGACCGCGAGCAGGTGCGGGAGTGGGTCGAGGGGGCCGCGGCGAAGCACGGTCGGATCGATGTGCTCTACAACAACGCGAGCATGCCGAAGTTCGGGCCCTTCGCGGAGCAGCCGTCCGAGGACTACGACTTCACGATCCGCAACGAGCTCGACCTCGTCTGGCATGCGTGCCAGCTCGCCTGGCCGCATCTGGCCGCGTCGCGCGGGGCGATCGTCAACATCGCCTCCGTGGCCGGGCTCCAGGGGGCTCGCACGCTCCCTCAGGCGGCGCACGCGGCGGCGAAGGGCGGAGTGCTGGCGCTGACCCGCCAGCTCGCGGCCGAGGGGGTGTCCGCGGGCATCCGCGTGAACTCCATCTGCCCCGGTGTCATGGCGACCCCGCCCATCCTGCGGATGTACGAGGAGCTCGGGGACGATGCCCCGGTCGCTCCGATCGTCGAGCGCACCGTGGACGGCCGCCCCGGCGACCCCCGAGCCGTCGCGTGGGCCGGCCTCTATCTGGCCTCCGATGAGGCCGCCTGGGTGACCGGAGCGAACATCGTCGTCGACGGCGGCGCCGGCGCGTACATGTAGCCCCGGCTCGGGTGCGCGGCGCGGCGTCCGGCGGAGTCATTGACAGCATGCGATACGGTGCGTAGCGTATCCAGTGCCACCCATCGAATGAAGGAGGCCAGCAATGAAGCTGGGACGAATCGCCGTCGACAGTCCTGACGGCGAGCAGATCCGCGTCGTCGCCGTCGAGCCCGAGGCCGGGCGCGTCATCGACCTGAAGAGAGCTTTCGCGATCTCGCTGCAGCGCAGAGGCGCGACGGTCGACGGCTCCCGCCAGGTCGCCGAAGCGCTGTTCGGCGATCTCACGCAGGGGATCGCCGCCGGCGACCTCTTCCTCGACTCGGCGCACGACGCGCTCGCCGCCGGTGACGATGCGTCGCTCCCGATCGACGGCGTCGCGTGGCGCGCCGCGATCAAGCCGCCCGTCATCCGCGACGCGCTCACGTTCAACGGTCACATCAAGAACTTCTTCGGCAATGTGATGAAGACGAAGCCGACCCGCGCCGTCTACGAACGGCCCGGTTACTTCAAGGGCACCACGTCGACCATCTACGGCTGCGACGAGACGATCCCCTACCCCGTCTTCAGCGAGATGCTCGATTACGAGCTGGAGATCGGCTATGTCATCGGCAAGCCGGGCCGCAACCTCACACCGGATGAGGCGTGGGAGCGCGTGTTCGGCATCACGATCTTCAACGACTGGAGCTTGCGCGACGTGCAGAAGCTCGAGTCGCCCATCGGCATGGGCGCGCAGCACTCGAAGGACTTCGCCTACGGCATCGGGCCGTGGATCACGACGATCGACGAGATCGACTCGGTGATCGGACTCAAGGGGCAGGTGCGGGTCAACGGCGAGGTCTGGTCGGACACGAAGG
>JAAYAS010000347.1 GCA_012719255.1 Microbacteriaceae bacterium
GCCCTCGTCGCCGCCGAGCTCGCCGCGCGCTGATACCGACACCGGCACCGCACCGGCACCTGCACCGGCACCGGCACCGGCACCGGCACCGGCACCGATCGGAAGTTGCAGGGACAAGTACCGGTCGAATCCCGGTCGGCGTCGCGGTCACGGTCGCCGCTTGCGCTTGACCCGACGTCAACCGGCAGACTCGGAGCATGCACGATCGACGCCCCGCCCACGAGCTCGCCACCGCCGAGGTGGTGCGGCGCACCGGCGTCACCAGCCGGGCGCTGCGGCACTACCACCGCATCGGCCTGCTCGTGCCCGCGCGGGTGGGCGAGGGCGGGATGCGCTGGTACGGGTCGGACGAGCTCGTCCGACTCCAGCGCATCCTCGTGCTGCGCGAGCTGCAGGTGCCGCTCGCCCGCATCGGCGAGCTGCTCGACGACGACCCCGATCCGGCGGCCGCGCTGCGCGCGCACGCCGAGGAGCTCGGGCGCGAGCGCGATCGGCTCGCCCGCATGATCGAGGCCGTCACCGCGACGGCCGACCGCATCGAACGAGGAGCACCCCTGATGAACGACACGATGTTCGACGGCTTCGACCACCGCGAGCACGAGGCGGAGGTGACCGAGCGCTGGGGCGCCGACACCTGGCGCGAGGGCGACCGGTGGTGGCGGGGGCTCGACGACGACGGGCGCCGCGGCTTCGACGCCGAGCACGAGGCGATCGTCGACGCGTGGGCCGCCGTGCGCGCCGCCGGCGCCGCGCCCGACGCGCCCGACGCGCAGGCGGTCGCGCACCGCCACCGCGCCTGGATCTCGGCCGGCTGGCAGGGCCGGGAGGTGCCGGCCGCGGCGCTGCGCTCGCTCGCCGACATGTACACCGCCGATCCGCGCTTCGCCGCGAACTACGAGCGCGACGGCATCGCGCTCGCCGACTACGTGCGCGACGCCCTGCACGCGCTCGCCGACGAGCTCGAGGCCTGAGCCCCCGGCACGAGCCCCACGAGCAGCGCCTCGAGGCCGCGGCCGACGAGCCCCTCGCGGTCGAGGTCGTGCCGACCGGCGGCCTCCTCGTCGACGAGCACGAGCTCGCGGCGGGTCTGCTCCTCGATGGTCGCGCCGATCACGAACACGGCGATGATCTCACCCGCCTGCGCCGCGCCCCAGTCGAGCACCGGGGTGAGCACCTCGGCGAGCCGACGGGCGGGCGCGAACTCGCCGGGATGCTTCGCGCGCGCGAGCGCGACGATCTCGCCGCCGTCGCGCACCGCGAGCATCCGCCGGCGCAGCTCGCCCGCGATCGCGGTCGCGGCGGCGATCGCCTCGTCGACCGCGCCGGGCATCGGCCGCGCGGCGGGCAGCTCACCGCCGACGATGCGCTCGCCGACCGCCGCGAGCAGCTCCTGCTTGTTCGGCACGTGCCAGTAGATCGTGTTCACGCGCACGTCGAGCTCGTCGGCGAGCCGCCGCATCGAGAACGCCGCGAGCCCACCGGCGGCGATGAGGCCGAGAGCGGCCTCGACGATGCGCTCGCGGGTGATCCCCTCGCTCATGCGGCGGCCTCCCTCCTCGGTTCGCGGCCCGACCGGGTTCGAGCCTACCGAGCCCGCCGGGGCCGCACGACGAGCCCGCCGCGCGGATGCGGCAGCACATCGATCGGCGTGCGGTAGACCTCGGCGAGCAGCGGCTCGCGCAGCACCTCCCCGGGGGCGCCCTCGGCCCGCACGCGTCCCCCGTCGAGGAGCACCAGTCGATGCGATCGTCGCCGGCCGCGGCCTCGGTGCCCCGCCACGGCGCCCGCCCCATCCGCACCACCTCCTCGACCGCGAAGCCGAAGCCGAGCGACGAGCGCTGCTCGAGCACCGCCCGCGACCGCGCGCGCTCGACGACGGGCACCCGCGAGAGCGGCCGACCGGCGAGCTCGACCGTGCCGGTCTCGGGCA
>JAAYAS010000348.1 GCA_012719255.1 Microbacteriaceae bacterium
CCCCCCCCGACCGGCGGCGCCCGGCGACGGTGCCGCGCTCCGGTGCATCCTGCCTCGCAGCGCTGCATCCGCCAGGGGACCTGCCCCCTCAGCGGCTGATCCCGCTCGCCCCTCTACGTACCCGCGGTATGTGACCCTCGCAGTGACAAGTGACCTTGCTGCTGCAGGGTCACTTGTCCGCGCGAGGTCCAGTTGTCTGCGCGGAGGTCACTTGTCTGCGCGGGGGTCACTTGTCCCTGCAGTGGTCACATGTCTGCGCCGGGTACGAGTCCGCGAGGCGGACGCTCGGCGTCGTGGGGACGGTCTGCGTGAGCGTACGGGCCCGACGAGAATGGACGCCCCGCCCCGGCTACTCGACGCCGAGGCGGGTGAAGAGCTCCTCGTAGCGGGCGCGGGTGCGGTCGACGATCTCGTCGGGGAGCGTCGGGGGCAGGCCCTCGCCGTCCCAGTTCGCGGCGAGCCAGTCGCGCACGATCTGCTTGTCGAACGAGGCGAGCCGCTCGGCGAGCGGGGCGTCCTCGGCGCGGTAGGCGTCCGCATCCCAGTAGCGCGACGAGTCGCTCGTGAGCACCTCGTCGGCGAGCACGATGCCGCCGGTCTCGGGGTCGCGGCCGAACTCGAACTTCGTGTCGGCGAGGATCACACCGCGCTCCTCGGCGATCGCCGCGGCCTTCGAGTAGATCGTCAGCGACAGCTCGCGCAGCGCGGCCGCGACCTGCTCGCCGACGAGCTCGACGGTGCGCTCGTAGGTGATGTTCTCGTCGTGCTCGCCCTGCGGCGCCTTGTACGCCGGCGTGTAGATCGGCTCGGGCAGGCGGTCGCCGTCCTCGAGGCCCTCGGGCAGCGCGACGCCGCACACGGCGCCGGTCTCGCGGTACTCCTTGAGGCCCGAGCCGGTGAGGTAGCCGCGCACGACGCACTCGACCGGGAACATCTCGAGCTTCGCCACGCGCATCGACCGCTCGGCGACCTCGGCCGGCAGCTCCGCATCCCAGCCCTCGGGCTCGCGGAGGTGGTTCGGCACATCGGGCAGGCGGTCGAACCACCAGCGCGACAGCTTCGTGAGCAGGGCGCCCTTCGCCGGGATCTCCGGGTCGAGCAGGTGGTCGAAGGCCGACACGCGGTTCGAGGCGACGATGAGCGAGACCTGCGGGTCGTCCTCGGCCTCGTACACCTCGCGGACCTTGCCGCGGTAGACGTGGCGCCAGCCGGGGAGGTTCGGGTGGCGGGTCGACTCGAGGTTGAAGCCGCGCTCCTTCGCGGTGGCCGCCGCGATCGGCGTGTCGGCGAGGCTCGGCGGGGCGCCGTTGCCTGCGGGCGAGCTGTCGAGGGGCTCGGCGGTCGCGGCGGGGGCGGACCCGTCGGCGGGCTCAGCGGCCTCGCCGGGCTGTGCCGGAGCGCCGACCGCGGCCGGGGCGGCGGATGCGGTGCGCTCGCCGGGTGCGGACGGCGCGAAGTCGTCGGGCTTGAGCCCGAGCGCGGCGCGCTGGGCGTCGGCGCCGGCCTTCGCGATGTCGGTGCGGTAGTGGCCGCCGCGCAGTCCGATGCGCTCGATCGCGATGTAGGCGGTGCGGCGGGCGTCGGCGAGGGTCTCGCCGGTCGCGACGACGTTGAGCACGCGGCCGCCGGCGGCGACGAGCTGCTCGCGGGTGAGCGCGGGAGCGGGGGCCTCGACCGGCTGGGGGGTCTCGTCGGGGGCGGCCCCTTCGACAGGCGCAGGGGCCTCGGGCGCCTCGGCGGTCGCGGGCTCCTCGACCGGCACCAGGTCGGTGCCGGCGTGCAGCACCCGGGCGCCCGCGGCGACCGCCGCATCCAGGCCCGTGATCTCGCGGCCGCCGATCGGCCGCTCGGGGTAGCCCTCGGCGGCGAGCACCACGGTGACCGCGGCGCCGTCGGCGATCGCGAGGTCGGCGGGGTGGTCGGCGAGCGACCCGTTCGCCGAGGCGAGCAGCAGGGCCGACAGCGGCTCGTCGAGGCGCTCGAGCACGACCTGCGTCTCGGGGTCGCCGAAGCGCGCGTTGAACTCGATGACGCGCAGGCCCGCATCCGTGACGATGAGGCCGCAGTAGAGGAGCCCCTGGAACGGGGTGTCCGCCTCGCGCATCGCGTCGACCACCGGCTGCGCCACCTGCTCGACGACCTCGCGCATGAACGCGCGCTCGCCGCCGTAGCGCTCGTCGAGGAACGGCACCGGCGTGTACGCGCCCATGCCGCCGGTGTTCGGGCCGGCGTCGCCGTCACCGAGGCGCTTGAAGTCCTGCGCCGGGGGCAGCGCGCGCACGGTGGTGCCGTCGCTGATGCAGAACAGCGACACCTCCTGGCCGTCGAGGAACTCCTCGACGAGCATCGGGCCCGAGGTGATCCACTGGGCGCCGTGGCGCATCGCGGCGTCGCGGTCGTCGGTGACGATGACGCCCTTGCCCGAGGCGAGGCCGTCGGCCTTCACGACGTGCGGGGCGCCGAACTCGTCGAGGGTCGCGCCGAGCTCGCCGAGGTCCTCGCAGAGGCGGGCGCCGCCGGTCGGCACGCCGGCGCGCTCCATGACGTCCTTCGCGAACAGCTTCGAGCCCTCGAGGGCCGCGGCGGCCTGCGACGGGCCGAACACCGGGATGCCGGCGGCGCGCACCGCGTCGGCGACGCCGGCGACGAGCGGGGCCTCCGGGCCGATGACGACGAGGTCGACCTGCTCGGCGCCCGCGAAGTCGGCGACGAGCGCGGGGTCGGTGCTGTCGATGCGGATGCGCTGCGCCTGGTCGGTCATGCCGACGTTGCCGGGCGCGGCGATCAGCTCGTGCGCGCCTTCGGCGGCGAGCTTCGAGACGATGGCGTGCTCACGGGCACCCGAGCCGAGAACCAGAATCTTCACGTCTGCCAGCCTAGGGGAGCGACACGGACCGATGCGGGCGCCGCGCCCCGGGGCGG
>JAAYAS010000349.1 GCA_012719255.1 Microbacteriaceae bacterium
CCGCATCCAGTTCGGCGCGCGCGGCGGCGAGCGCCGCATCCCGGCCACCGCGGCCCGCCTCGGCGGCCGCCGCGAGCGCGCCCGAGAGCGCGAGCGCCGCCCGCCGCTCCGCCTCGCCGAGATAGCGGTTGCGGCTCGAACGGGCCAGGCCGTCGGGCTCGCGCACGATCGGGGCGCCGACGACCTCGACCGGCAGATCGAGATCGCGCACCATCGCGCGGATGAGGAAGAGCTGCTGCGCGTCCTTCTCGCCGAACACCGCGACATCGGGCTGCACGATCGACAGCAGCTTGTGCACCACCGTGAGCATGCCGTCGAAGTGCCCCGGCCGGTGCTCGCCCTCGAGCACCTCGGCCGCCGGCCCGCCCACGACGCGCGTGATCGCGGGGCCGTCGGGGTACATGTCGTCGACCGCCGGCGCGAACACGTAATCGACCCCGGCCGCCCGCAGCTTCGCGAGATCGTCGTCGTAGGTGCGCGGATAGCGGTCGAAGTCCTCGCCCGGCCCGAACTGCAGCGGGTTCACGAACACCGACACCACCACGACATCGGCGCGCTCGCGGGCGATCGCCACGAGCGAGAGGTGCCCCTCGTGGAGCGCGCCCATCGTCGGCACCAGCGCGACCCGCGCATCCCGGTGCGCGGCGAGCGCCTCGCGCGCCGCCGCCTTCGTCAGCAGCTCGATCGTCATCGTCACGCCCCCTCCGGCGCCCGGCGGCGCACGCCGACGAGCCTAGCGCCGGGCGCCGCCGCCCTGGGCTTCGCGACCGCCCTCGCGTACAATCGGAGGATCATGATCGAAGACTGGTGGATGAACGCGCTGTGGTCGGTGACCCCGACCATCATCATCGGCGCCCTCTTCGGCGCCATCATCTGGGCCGCGATCAACGCCGACCGCAAGACCCGCCGCGACCGCGCCGCCGTCGAGCGCGAGGAGCGCGAGCGCTTCGCCGCCGAGCAGCGCGACCGCGCCGTCTGAGCGGAGGATCGCCCGACTAGGCTGGAGGCCGGATCGGGCGGAAGGAAGCGCGTGACGACCCTCATCACCGGCGGCGCCGGCTACATCGGCGCGCACGTCGTCGACCTGCTCCGCCGGCGCGGCGAACGGGTGCTCGTCGCCGACGACCTCGTCACCGGCATCGCCGAGCGCATCGCCGACGCGCCCCTGCTGCGCCTCGACCTCGCCGGCACCGGCGCCGTCGACGCGCTCGCCGCCGCGATGCGCGACCACCGCGTCGACGCCGTCGTGCACTTCGCCGCCCGCAAGCAGGTCGGCGAATCGGTCGCCGAGCCCGCCCGCTACTACCGCGACAACCTCGGCGGGCTCGCGAACCTGCTGCTCGCCATGGAGCGCGCGGAAGTCGAGCGGCTCGTGTTCTCGTCATCGGCCGCCGTCTACGGCGAGCCCGACGAGAACCCCGTGCGCGAGACCACCCCGCAGCGCCCCATCAACCCCTACGGCGAGACGAAGCTCTACGGCGAGCACCTCATCCGCGCCGCCGAGCGCGCCGGCCGGGTGCGGGCCGTGTCGCTGCGCTACTTCAACGTCGCCGGCGCCGCCCGCCCCGAGCTCAGCGACCGGGTCGCGCTCAACGTCATCCCGATGGTCATCGAGAAGATCGTCGCCGACGAGCCCCCGCGCATCTTCGGCGACGACTACCCGACGCCCGACGGCACCTGCATCCGCGACTACGTGCACGTCGTCGACCTCGCCGAGGCGCACCTCGTCGCCCTCGACGCGCTCGCCGACGGCCGGGCGCTGTCGCCGGTCTACAACATCGGCACGGGCCGCGGCTCGTCGGTCGCCGAGGTGATCGCCTCGGTCGGGCGGGCCTGCGGACGCCCGCTCGCGCCGGCCGTGCACCCCCGCCGCCCGGGCGACCCGGCGGCGATCGTCGCGGATGCGTCGAGGGCGCGCGACGAGCTCGGCTGGCGGGCCCGGTTCGGGCTCGACGACATGACGCGCAGCTCGTGGGAGGGCTGGCTCGCGACCCACTGAGCCGCCGCCGACCGCCGTTCAGCGCGCTCCGGTCGAAGCCTCAGCATCCTCGATGGTGGGTTTCCTACTGTGGAGCGATCGGCGCCCCAGCGCGCCGCGCACCCACCGACGGCCACGAGAGGATCCCGATGCGCGCATCCATCGCCGTGGTCGTCGCGCTCGTCCTCCTCGCGTCGATCACCGGATGCGCGGCGGCCCCGGCCCCCGAGCAGGGGCCCGCGGCCGGCCCCGCCGACGCCCGGCTCGAGCAGCTGCGCGACCTCGACGGCGTGCGCGCCGCGCACCTCGACGACATCGGCGCGCACCGCTCCGAGCTCGTCGTCGACCTCGACGAGGCGGTCACCGCCGACCTGCTCGCCGCCGTCGGCGCGCTCGCCGAATCGCTGCTCGACGACGCCGACTCGGGCGTGCACGACGCCGTCGTGCGCCTCGACCGCTCGGTCTACAACTACTTCGACGGGATGCGCGGCGACGAGCTCGACGCGCAGCTCGCCTACTGGCTCGCGCTCGCCGGCACCGGCGTCGACTCGGTGACCATGCTCAGCTCGGCGCGCGGCGCCGCCCCCGCCGTCGGCATCCCCGGCACCCCGACCGACGACGCCGGCCCCGCGCCCCGGTACGTGCTCGTCGACCTGCCCGGCGAGCTGCCCGACGGCGGCCTCGCCGACATCGTCGACCGGCTCGGCGACGTCGACGACCCCGGCGCACCCGGCGGCCAGTGGGACCTCCTCGACCTCGCGCCCGCCACGAAGGGCGAGTACGCCGGCCCCGACTTCCCCGACGTCGAGCTGCTACGGCTCGACGCCCGCCTCGGCGCGCTCTTCGCCGACGCCCCCGGGCTCGCCGGCGTGCAGCTGCACCGCGACGACGCGCTCGCGCAGCCGCTGCGCGTGCAGGTCGTCGTGTTCGACCCCGAGATGGACCTCGTCGGCGCCGACGAGGCCGAGGCGGCGTTCGCGTCGACCGACGGCTTCGCCGGGCTCGTCGACGCGGTCGAGCTGCTCGAGTCGGCGCATCCGGTCGACTACCGCGCGACCGTGCTGTCGAGCCCGCTGCACGACGGCGGCTCGTTCGAGCTGCGCTTCCGCGTCGCCGGATGCGCGTTCACCGGCGACGAGCGCTGGCCCGAGCTGAGCGCCGAGCTCGGCGAGCGCTGGGCCGCCTCGATCGCCCCCGAGCGCCGCGACGCCCTGCCCCGCGGCGAGCACTGCACCGTCGACGGCGAGCGGCTCCCCGGCCGCTGACGCGCCCCGCCCCATCCCCATCGCCGCCCGGTCACGCCGACGGCGAACAGGGCCCAAAACGATCGGGCGCGCGGTTACGCTCGTTGCAACCTGGCCACCGCTGTGCGCCCAGGCGCACCGGCAACCAGCCCGAAGGAGACGCCCATGTTCGAACGCTTCACCGACCGAGCCCGTCGGGTCATCGTGCTCGCCCAAGAAGAGGCGAAGCTGCTCAACCACAACTACATCGGCACCGAGCACCTGCTGCTCGGACTCATCCACGAGGGCGACGGCGTGGCCGCCAAGGCGCTCGAGTCGCTCGGCATCTCGCTCGACGGGGTGCGCGAGCAGGTCGAGGACATCATCGGCAAGGGCCAGCAGAAGCCCAACGGCCACATCCCGTTCACGCCCCGCGCGAAGAAGGTGCTCGAGCTGTCGCTGCGCGAGGCGCTGCAGCTCGGCCACAACTACATCGGCACCGAGCACATCCTGCTCGGCCTCATCCGCGAGGGCGAGGGCGTCGCCGCCCAGGTGCTCGTGAAGCTCGGCGCCGACCTCAACTCGGTGCGCCAGCAGGTCATCCAGCTGCTCGCCGGCTTCCAGGGCAAGGAGCCCGTCGCCGCCGGCGAGGGCGCCGCATCCGGGCAGCAGACGCAGGGCTCGGCCGTGCTCGACCAGTTCGGCGAGAACCTCACCCAGCTCGCCCGCGACGGCAAGCTCGACCCGGTGATCGGCCGCGAGAAGGAGATCGAGCGGGTCATGCAGATCCTCTCGCGCCGCACGAAGAACAACCCCGTGCTGATCGGCGAGCCCGGCGTCGGCAAGACCGCCGTCATCGAGGGCCTCGCGCAGGCGATCGTCAACGGCGAGGTGCCCGAGACGCTGA